>QGUU01000295.1 GCA_003242525.1 Pseudomonadota bacterium
TTTTTTCGCAGGTGTTGCCCTTTTCGCAGGTGCCGTTACGCACCATGGTGAAGTTGTGGCACTCCGCGCATTCATTGCCGGTATAGCCCTGCATGAGGGATTGCTGGCGCCGGGCGGCTGCGATGGCTTTCGCTGCTGAGGCTTCCGCTTCCGCCTTGTCGGAGAACAGCGCCGTCGTGGCGGACGGCTCGTCACTCTCAAACAGGTCTGGGGGATTGTCGCTGGCGATTTCCTCGGCCAGTTCCTTGGCCCGCTCTTCATACTCGCGCCTGTAGGCCTGCACTTCCTCGGCAGCCGGCTTCAGTGCCAGCACGTTGGAGCCGGAAAAGGCAGTGGGCGTCGCCCGGGCTGGTGTTGCTCCAGCGTTGCCGCCAGCGAAGCCCTTCGGCTCGCCACTGCCGAGGGAAGACACAAGTTTCACCGGCGAGGCGCCTCGGTATAGCCCCCGAGAGAAGGGCGTGGCGCGGCCCTCGCTGATGCCTCGGCCGAGCGCGGTCTTATCCAACTCCGACTGGTCCACATGAGCGAGGTCGTGACGGCCCAGATAGGACACGGCAAGCTCGCGGAACACATAGTCGAGGATCGACGTGGCGTTCTTGATGGCATCGTTGCCCTGCACCATGCCGGCGGGTTCGAACTTGGTGAAGGTGAAGGCTTCCACATACTCCTCTAGCGGGACGCCATATTGCAGGCCGAGGGAGATGGCGATGGCGAAATTGTTCATCATTGCTCGGAAGGCGGCACCTTCCTTGTGCATGTCGATGAAGATCTCACCCAGCCGCCCATCGTCGAACTCCCCGGTGCGCAGATAGACCTTGTGGCCGCCGACGATCGCCTTCTGGGTGTAACCCTTGCGGCGGTTGGGCAGTTTCTCCCGGTCGCGCACCACCTTTTCCACGATCCGCTCGACGATCTTCTCCGTCACCTGGGCCGCGCGTTGCGCAGAGGGCGCGGCGACCAGGGACTCAACGGCATCGTCGTCCTCCTCGCTTTCGTCGGCGATCAGCGAGGCGTTGAGCGGCTGCGAGAGTTTCGAGCCGTCGCGGTAGAGCGCGTTCGCCTTCAGGCCCAGCTTCCAGGAGAGCATGTAGGCGTTCTTGCAGTCCTCGACGGTGGCGTCGTTGGGCATGTTGATGGTCTTGGAGATAGCGCCGGAGATGAAGGGCTGCGCCGCAGCCATCATGCGGATGTGGCTCTCCACCGAGAGATAGCGCTTGCCGATCTTGCCGCAGGGATTGGCGCAGTCGAACACCGGCAGGTGCTCCGGCTTGAGGTGCGGCGCGCCTTCCAGCGTCATCGCTCCGCACACATGAATATTGGCCGCCTCGATCTCCTTGCGGGTAAAGCCCAGCGCCGGCAGCATCTCGAAGGAGAAATCGTTGAGCTGCTCGTCCGTGAAGCCCAGCGCCGTCTTCACCCAGTCGGCCCCCAGGGTCCACTGGTTGAATACGAACTTGATGTCGAAAGCCGATTTCAGCGCGGCGTTCACCGCTGCGATCTTCTCGTCCGTGAAGCCTTTGGCCCTGAGCGTCGTGGGGTTGATTCCCGGCGCCTGGTCGAGGTTGCCATGGCCCACCGCATAGGCCTCAATCTCCGCGATCTGCGCCTCCGAATAGCCCAGCGTGCGCAGCGCTTCGGGCACGGCGCGGTTGATGATCTTGAAGTAGCCGCCGCCTGCCAGCTTCTTGAACTTCACCAGCGCGAAGTCAGGCTCAATGCCGGTGGTGTCGCAATCCATCACCAGGCCGATCGTGCCGGTTGGTGCAATCACGGTGGCCTGCGCATTGCGGTAGCCGTGCTCCTCGCCAAGCTCGATGGCGCGATCCCAGGCAGCCTTGGCGGCCTCGCCCAATTCCTTGTGTGGAAGGTCCGCATGATTGAGAGGAACGGGATTGACAGACAGCTTCTCGTAGCCGTCCCTCTCGCCATAGGCGGCGCGGCGATGGTTGCGCATGACGCGCAGCATATTGTTCGCGTTGCGGTCATAGTCGGGGAAGGGGCCGAGCTCGGCGGCCATTTCGGCCGAAGTGGCATAGGCCGTTCCCGTCATGATAGCGGTGAGTGCCGCACAGATGGCGCGGCCCTTGTCCGAATCATAGGGGATGCCGCAGGTCATCAGAAGCCCGCCTATATTGGCGTAACCCAGGCCCAACGTTCGGTATTCATAGGAGAGCCTGGCGATCTCCTTGGAGGGAAACTGCGCCATCATCACCGAGATTTCCAGCACGACGGTCCACAGCCGCACGGAATGCTCGAAGGCGGCGATGTCGAACGTGCCGTCTGCCTTGCGGTAGGGCAAAAGGTTGATCGAGGCCAGATTGCAGGCCGTATCGTCGAGGAACATGTATTCCGAGCACGGGTTCGAGGCCCGGATCGGTCCGCCGGCGGCACAGGTGTGCCAGTCGTTCATCGTCGTGTTGAAATGCAAGCCGGGATCGGCAGAAGCCCAGGCGGCGTAGCCGATCTTCTCCCACAGTTCGCGCGCCCGAATCGTCTTGTGAACTTTTCCGTCTATGCGGCGGATAAGATTCCAGTTTTCATCCTTCTCCACTGCGCGCAGGAAATCGTCCTTGAGCGAGACGGAGTTGTTCGAGTTCTGGCCCGAAACGGTCAGATAGGCTTCCGAATCCCAGTCAACGTCATAGGTCTGGAACTCGATGGAGGTGTAGCCCTGCCGGGCGAACTGTATGACACGCTGGATATAGCTTTCCGGAACGGCATCCTTCTTGGCGTCCCGCACCGCGCGCTTGAGGGCCGGATTCTTGTTGGGATCGAAGCAGTCGCCCTGGGTTTCTTCGGACCCGGCTTCGCAGTTGACGCAGGCCTTCATGACCGCTTGAAGGTGTTTCTTGACGATCTTGGAGCCGGTCACCAGCGAGGCGACCTTCTGTTCCTCCTTCACCTTCCAGTCGATGAAGGCCTCGATGTCGGGGTGGTCCACATCGACGATCACCATCTTGGCGGCCCGCCGCGTCGTGCCGCCCGACTTGATGGCGCCGGCCGCCCGGTCGCCGATCTTCAGGAAGCTCATCAGGCCCGACGACTTGCCGCCGCCTGAAAGCTTCTCGCCTTCACCGCGCAGCATGGAGAAGTTGGAGCCCGTGCCGGACCCGTATTTGAACAGCCGTGCCTCACGCACCCACAGGTCCATGATGCCGCCCTCGTTGACGAGGTCGTCCTGCACGGATTGGATGAAACAGGCATGCGGCTGCGGGTGCTCGTAGGCCGACCTGGACTTGGTTAGCTTGCCGGTGAATGGATCGACATAGAAGTGGCCCTGCCCGGGGCCGTCTATGCCATAAGCCCAGTGCAGGCCGGTGTTGAACCACTGTGGCGAATTCGGCGCGACGCGCTGGGTGGCGAGCATGTAGGCGAGCTCGTCGCGGAAGGCGAGAGCATCTTCCTCGCTGTTGAAATAGCCGCCCTTCCAGCCCCAATAGGTCCATGTGCCGGAAAGCCGGTCAAATACCTGGCGGGCGTCGGTCTCGGAGCCGTAGCGCTGCTCTTCCGGAAGCTCGGCCAAAGCCTTCTCATCGGCAACGGAGCGCCACAGAAAGGAGGGGACGCCATTTTCCTCAACCTTCTTGAGGCGTGCAGGCACACCGGCCTTGCGGAAATATTTCTGCGCCAGCACATCGGTTGCGACCTGGGAGAACTGTGCCGGCACATCGATGTCGGCGAGCCGAAACACCACGGAGCCATCCGGATTCTTGATCTCGGAGAGCGCCTTGCGGAATTCGATCTCCGCATAGGGAGACTGGCCCGCCTTGGTGAAGTGCCGCTCGATGCGCATCGTATGGTCCCTTTTCCTCTATATATAGCGCCTTTTGCGAGAGACTTCGCGGCCTCTTTTCGCTAGGCGCAATTCCGCCGTTCACCGGCGTTCATAACGCCGGCTCTCCTGTTTCCTGCGTCGCCCGACTCCTGGCCTTGGCAATCCATCAGAAATGCCTGCCCCGGCTGGTCGCCCGCGCCGCTGGTCCTTAAGACTGAAACTTTTTCTCCGGCCTCATGTCGGAGCGTGATCACACTATCTAGTGTCAAGCTTGCCTGCAAACACTAAATATAGAGTTAACAGACAATTTATTCCAGCCCGACAATTCCCCTTTTCCGCCTTCCCAAACCCGTGAAACCAGCGTTCCACCTGCCTCGCAAACGGGCGGAA
>QGUU01000296.1 GCA_003242525.1 Pseudomonadota bacterium
GGAGCGCGCCGAGTTCATCGTGGACCTTTCCAGCGATCCCGACCGCCGCTTGGAGGAAGGGTCTATGCCTTCCTCCAAGCGGCGGTCGGGATCGCTGGAAAGGTCCACGATGAACTCGGCGCGCTCCAGCTTGAGCGCCGGCAGTTCGGCCATCACCGCCTTGGTCAGCCCTGCCGCCGCGGCATGGCGCAAGGCCGACAGTTCCGCTGCGGCCGCGTCATATGTCTCGCGGGCAAGAACCGCCTTCCTCTGCAAAGTGGCCAGCCGCTCCTCGCCCGCGTCCAGATCGGCAAGATCGGCAGCCATGGAGTCACGCAACTGAGCCAGATCGTCCACGGGGACATTATGCTTGCGCGCTGCGGCACGTAGCGCAAACAACCGCTCTTCCGCCTTTTCCAGGCGTTGGGGGTCGTATTCCGTCGCCCTCATGGCCGCATCTATGGCCGACTGCGCTGCATCAAGCGAAATCAGCGCCTCATCCAGCGATTTCACCACATCGTCCAGCAGGCCCGGCGCCTCACTGGCCTTGCGCTCCAGGCGGCGCAGCAGGCTTGCGAGTTGTGGCAAGGGGGATGCCTGTCCCGACAAGACATCCTGGGCATCGTGGATCTCGGAGGCGATCTTCTCCGCGCGCATCATCGTCGCGCGCAGCTCTGCCAGTTCCGTCTCCTCGCCTGGCTGCGGGTCAAGATCCGACAACTCGGCAACGCAGGCGCGAAGATAATCAGCCTCGCGCGCAGCCGCCTCCACCCGGGCCCGATGGCGCGACAATTCCTGCTCTGCGGCATGCCACAGGCGCCACGCCTCCGCAGTCGATCGAACCACGCCGAGATGGCCGCCGAACGCATCGAGAAGCGCCCGATGCGCATCAGGATCAACGAGCGCCCGCTCGTCATGCTGTCCATGGATTTCCACGAGCGCGTGGCCGATCGCGCGCATCAGCCCCACGCTGGCCGGCTGGTCGTTGACGAAGACGCGGGTACGGCCATCGGCGGACTGAACGCGCCGCAGGATGATGTCGCCCTCATCCTCGATCGCATTTTCGGCCAGGAGTTCGCGGGCGGGATGGTTGCGTGGCACGTCGAAAACCGCGGTGACCTGCCCCTGCGCTGCGCCGTGGCGTACAAGCGAGGCATCGCCGCGCGCGCCAAGGGCCAGCGACAACGCATCGAGCAGGATCGACTTGCCGGCGCCCGTTTCTCCCGTCAGAACAGACAGCCCCGGCGCGAAGTCGATATCCAGGCGCTCTATCAGGACGATATCGCGAATCGAAAGTCTGGACAGCATCGGCGATGCTATAGCACGGCGGTGTCAGCCCGCTCCATGCGCGCGTTCAGGCTCCAACGATGAACTTGCCGGCCTTGGATATCCAGGACCCCTTGTTCTCTCGCGGCTCCAGTCCCTTGCTTTGCAGGAGCTTGTAGGAGTCCTTGTACCACTGGCTATCGGGATAGTTGTGGCCGAGCACGGCGGCCGCCGTCTGCGCCTCGTCGGTCAGCCCCATCGCATAGTAGGTTTCCGTTAGGCGAGCCAGCGCCTCCTCGACATGCCTGGTATTGGAGTAGTTTTCCACGACGGTGCGAAAGCGCTTGATCGCGGCGATATATTCGCGCCGCTCCAGATAGTAGCGGCCGATCTGCATTTCCTTTCCGGCCAATTGGTCGTGCGCAAAACGGATCTTGGCCTTGGCGTCCTCGGCATATTCGGAATCGGGCCAGCGCGTCACCAGTTCCTGCATCGTCTGGGCCGTGAGGCGCGCTTCCCTCTGATCCTGCGTAACGTCCTTGATCTGCCGATAATAGCTAAGGCCAATAATGTACTGCGCGTAAGCGGCATCTTCGGTGGACGGGTAGAGCGCGAGATAGCGCTTGGCCGAGGCAATAGCGTCGTCATAATTGCCCTGCCGGTAATTGGCGAAGGCGCCCATCACCATCGCCTTGCGGGCGTATTCCGAATAGGGATGCTGCCGGTCGATCGCGGCAAACTTCTTGCTCGCTTCGCTAAGGCGACCGGCATTCAGATTTGCCAAAGCCTGATTGTAGAGCACATCGGCTGGCTCGGTCTGGTCGACATAGGTCGAAAGGTCGATGTCCTTCTCAGACATGCAGCCGGCCAGCACCATCGGTGCAGCAAAAAGGGAAAGTGCGATAAAAGCAGCCCTCGCCGGCGCTTTCGGTTGATCGGCCCGTTTGCAAAGCATGATCGAATTTCGCCCCTTCGGCGCTTCATTCATCGGCGACGAGCAGCCATAGACCACATTCATCGTGTGCGGCAACGCTATCGTGGTGCATTTGCGCTTTTTTGTGGCAGCTTTCATCTCGGCCCGCGTCCCCACAACAATGATGCGCCAGCAGCATTGCCGGTCTTCAAGCGGGCCGATCTCTCAAATCACCCAAGGCGCGTAGATCGGTGCGTAGGCAGCGCTCATCTCGACCGTACGGCCCCCACCCGCCCGGGTGGTCTCTACGACTTCGAAGGCGGTGCGGTCCGAAAGAAGACGCCGAAGCGCCGCCGAATTGAGCCGATGTCCGCCACGATAGGAGCGGAAACAACCGATGAAGCGCGCGCCGGCCAATGCCAGGTCGCCCATGGCGTCGAGCGTCTTGTGGCGAGCGAATTCATTCGGATAGCGCAGCCCGCCAATGTTGATGACCCGATGGTCATCGCCGATGACGAGCGAGTTGTCCAGCGATGAGCCCAACGCATAGCCCGCAGCCCAAAGCCGCTCCACATCCTTCATGAAGCCGAAAGTGCGCGCGCGGGCAATGTCACGGCGGAAAACCTCGGGGTTGATGTCGGAAGCGAAATTCTGCCGCCCGATAGCAGGACTTTCGAAATCGATCTCGATCTCGAAGCGGGTGCCCGGATAGGGCCTGAACTCCGCCCAGGAGGCACCGCTTTCGATACGCATGGGCTTCGTGATGCGAATATAGCGGCGCTTGACCGGCAGAATGTCGATGCCCGCCTGGTCGAAGGCTTCAACGAAGGGAACCGCGGTGCCATCGAGAATGGGAACCTCGTCACCCTCTATCTCGATGATCATGTTGTCGATGCCAAGGCCGAAAACAGCGGCCATCAGATGCTCGACGGTCGCGACATGCGGGCCGCTCGGGTCACCAAGCATGGTGCACAGATCCGTGGCCCCGATTTCGGTAACCAATGCGCGGAACTCGCGCGCCTCTCCATCCGGGCCCGTTCGCTGGAACACGATGCCCGTGTCGGCCTCACCTGGCATGAAATGTACAGTGACCGGGGCGCCGCTATGGACACCAAATCCGCTCAGCGACACGCGTGATTTCAGGCTTGTCTGATAGTCGTCCTGCAAATGAAACTCCAGCTGCCCGCCTCGCGTGACGCCGCTTGCGGTCTGCGGCGTTCCGATCCGGCACGACTTAACCCCAAGTAGTAGCCCGTCATCCAATCCGGCGTGAAGATAATAATCGAAGCATTGGACACCAAATCACGGTTTCTTTCCGCCTGTAACCGCCCAGCATGTCCATCTACTCGCAGAATTGTTTCGTCGAAACAATGACTTATGTAGCCACGAAAAGAACCCGGACCGTGCCGCAAAACTAAACAGGCAGGCGATTGCCCGCCTGCCTGTCCACAGTTTTCGAAGTGGTATTCGACTCAGTTGGCCTGCCTGCGCAGAAAAGCAGGTATCTCCAGCTGGTCCTCTTCATGGGTACTGCGAGGTTGAGGCGTCACTCGTCCCTGGTCATCCAGATGCCCGCGACGCGGCGCATAGAGCTGCGGGTCCTGGGGCGCCAGGCGACGGATTTCCGGCGCCGCCTGCCGCAGCTTCGGCTCGCGGGGCTGTGCCGGCTGAAGCCGCGCCGGTTCGTCTTCGCGACGGGTAAGGCCATTGGTCAGACGCTTGAGCAAGCCCATCGGACCCCGCTCTTCCTGATCGACCGGATTGGTCTTGGCCTCGACCTCGGCCTTCACGACAGGCGGAAAATCTTCGACGCGAGGCATGCGCTGCGGCGCGGCGGCAACCCGCTGAGGCTCGTTGCGCAATTCCGGCTGCGGCGCAGGGGCTGCCGGGGGGCCCCCTGCCGGAGGCTGGGCCGGGGCGGGCGGGGCCTGGAAGGGCTGCCCTGGGGGCCGAAATCCGCGGCCCGGGTTGTGGGTGCCCG
>QGUU01000297.1 GCA_003242525.1 Pseudomonadota bacterium
CAGTTCTTCCGAAAGCGTATCGACCTGCATGGCGTTCAACTGGTCCTCGTCGAACAGCTTCATCACCTCAGGATTACCCATCTGGGTAATCGGGTTGAGCGTGCCACCGCCGGAGGCGACCAGTGCCGCAATCTCGGGCTCCTGAACGAATTCGAGGAAGTCCTCGGCGAGGGGCGAAAGGTCCGGATTGTTCACCGCAGAAGTGATTTCCACCCACACGATGCCTCCCTTGCCGTCGACGGGGCCGGTTTTCGGGGTTATGGCACGGACCTGCAATTGCCCGTCGTGGCGAGCGCCCGAGCAACTGAACACGCCGCCGGTGAAGTAGCAATCGATCTCGCCGTTGATCAGCGCCGTATTCATGGCCACCAGATCGTCGGTCATCATCTTGGCGTTGCCCATGACCTTTTCAGCGACCTCGGTGTATTTGGCGACGTTCTCCTCACTGACCGGCTTGAAAGGATCGAACCCGGCGGTCATGCACAGATGCATGACGTTCCAGTTGTCCCAGGTCAGAACGCCGTAGCGCCCCTTCATGCCTTCATCCAGGAAAAGGTTCCATCCCTGGTCCTCGGCAAGATCCCGGCTGATCTTGTCCGTATTGACGACGAAACAGAACGAGCCGTAGCGCTGCGGAAGCCCCATCAGCTCGCCCGAGTCGCTGAAGGACATCGGATAGGGCGGGTTGGCGAACTCAGGAGACATCTTCTCGAAATACGGAAGGAAGCGCTCCTTGTTCAGGGGCTTGATAAGGTTTTCCTTGTGCAGGACTCCGCGCGCCCATGCCTGGTTGACGTTGATCAGATCCCACTGGGCAAGGCCCCCTGCCCGCAGGCGGTTGATCATCTCGGGATCGGAGGTGCCGCTTTCCGCGCGGACGGTCGCGCCAGGGTGGCGCTCTCGGAACGGATTGAGCACATCATCCGAATTATACCCTTCCCAGCAAAGAATATTGAGCTGGTCCTCGCGGGCGGCGAAGCTCAGGGTCGGCCGCGTCAGAGCTGCGGCTCCGGCAAAGCTGGCTGCCCCAAGTGAAAACTGACGTCTGGTGATCATGGTTTCCTCCCTGTTGCGTTTTCACGGGCGTTTCGTTCGCCTCTTCGTCTGATTGGGATTTCCCGGACGGTGCCGGAAACCCTTGGTTCAGCGGCCCTTGATCTCCTGGAGCCGGGCCGTAATCGTGTCGCGCGCGAGACGCATGTCCTCCAGGCTACCCGAGATGAACAACCGACCCGTGGCCCCCATCATCTGGACATCATTGATGACGCAGTTCGGAGCCGCTTTCTCTGCTTCGTTGGCGGCGACGCAGGCAAAAAGTGCCGGCGCCATCTCGTAGATCAGCAAGGCAACTCCCGGCACCAGGATCGAGGCATCGCGCGACCGGTTGAGGATGATGGCGTGCTGGTCCGACAGATCCTCTATGATGTCGTGATAGAGAATCTGCGGCTTGAGCTGCTCCTCAGCCTTGGCTCCAATACCTTTCAGGATCGCGCTTCCTGCCGCCTTCAGATCCTCCAATCTGTCGGAGTGCAGTTCCAGCAGCCCGAACTGGCGTTCGGTAAACAGGATTCCGGGCTCCATCTCCGGCGCCGATTTGAGCGCAAGATCGGTAATCCTGTGTATCGCCAATGCTGGCGCGACCTCAATGATCAGCGAATGCTGGCCCGCGAAAGGTGGATATCCCCTCGCCCGTGTGGGCGAGGAAAGATAAGCCGCAAACTGGGGCTGAAGATCCTCGATTGGAAGATAGACGCGAAGCTCTGTCATGCCTCAGTCCTTGTCTGTCGCGGCCGGCGGCCGGATCAACCCTTGAGCGCCTCGAAATGCTTGCCCAGGTCGGCATGGGGGCGCGGGATCACATGGACCGCCGTAACCTCTCCAACCTGCGCGGCGGCTTCGGCCCCGGCCTCCGTAGCAGCCTTGACCGCGCCGACGTCGCCGCGAACCACCACCGAAACCAGGCCGCCGCCGACTTCGTTACGCGCGACGATCTCGACATTCGCTGCCTTGACCATGGCGTCGGCGGCAGAAAGCGCGGGCACGTAGCCCTTGGTTTCAATCATTCCAATTGCAAGATTTGCCATTTCAGGAACTCCCTTCCTTGCGTTTCGCTGCCGGCGCGCCGGCGGTTGCTTCGTCAATGGAACCGATGATCAGCGCGTCGATCGGCGCCCGTTTGTCCTCGAACCAGGTGGCGGCGGTGGAGCCCTGGACGACCAGCACCGCCTCGCCGTCCGCGCAGCCCAGCGGGTCGAAGGCGATAAGCTTCGCTCCGCTTTCCGTCTCAACCTCCAGCAGGGCACCGGCCGGCAAAGTGCCGATGTGGCGCGTGGACCAGAGCCTGCCGCTGACGCGTCCCCTAATCATGCGAGTGTCCTTTCGATCCTGATACCGCGGCGGCGCGCTTCATCGCTCGCAAGCGGCGTCAGCCGTGCGGTTTTCATGACGCGCAGCCGGGTCTCGCCTTGAGCGACGGCTGCAATGTCGCGCTCGGTGACCAGGTTCTTCCGCAGTTCCGGCACCGTGGGCGGCATCGTGGAAACGATCGACCTCGGCTGGCTTGCCGGTTGCGGACGCTCCGGTTCCGGCGAAACACTTTTCGCAACCGGCGTGGGAGCAGCCACCTCCGGTGCAAAACGAATGCGGCCAGCTTCAAGCGCCTCCAGAAATTCCGGCTTCTGAGCACGCCGCGCGACCATCAGCGCAAATTCGGTCAGCTCCGACTCGCTGCCGACGCGAACACGCTCAGCCTGTGGCTGCGCCAGCATTTCCGCACGCAGGCTGGCGAGCTCCTCCGCGAGCAACGTCCGGATAAGGGCGCGAAGATCGTTCATCCCGTCGCCCCCGCCTCTCGCAATGCGCGCTCGGCTGCGTCGCGTGCATTGCGGACGTCGGCCTCGGTTCCAGCCAGATAAAGCCTCCCATTGGCACCGATCATGCGCATGTCGATGACCTTTATGTCGGCTTCCTTCTCGGCCTCGTTACAGGCGAGGATGGCATAAGCGGCCGGCTGACATTCGAGCAGATAGACGCTGTCTCCCCCGAGGACCATGGAACCCAGCTTGTTGCGGTTCATCAGGAAAGCGTGCTGATGATCGACGCGAGTGACGATCTTGGAGGCCAGGATCTTGGGCTTCTCAGCCTGGTCGCGGCTCTTGCCCATTGCTGCGAGGGCAGCATCGGCTCCTGCATGCACCTCGGCGGTGGAGTAGGCATGGAACTGCAGCGTGCCGAACTGACGTTCCACCACCAGCAGGCCTGCGCGCACGTCGGCGCTCTTGACCACCGTGTCGGTGAGCGCCTCGACATCGAGGCCGGGCGCGATCTCGATGATCTGGGCAGCCATACGGGCACGCGGCAACGTACCGCGCATCCACGTCGAGGTATAAGCCAGCGTCTGCGGCTGCAGTTGGTCGATGAAGATGAACGCGCGAAGATCGGTCACGACTGGCCCCTGGTCAGTTCACGGAGTTCCTGAAGGATGATCTGGCGCAGGACCTCACGATCCATTCCGCCGGCCTCGTTGGCGGCAGGCGGCGGAACCGCTGCGAGGGTCGGGCGTGAGGCAGGCGGTCGAGGCGGACTGTCCGGCCCCTCGAAGGCGAGGCGAACGTTGGTGACGTCGCCCATCGCCACCGCGTCGTCGGCATTCCAGGCCAGCCGGGTCCAGTGCACCAGATGTTGCGGGCCGATGTTCTCGCCTACGGAGGAACGGCCGAAATAGCCTGTGCCGATGGTGAAGGAAGGCGCGAGATGGGTCGCGAAGCCGGCTGCGCCCTGCGAGCAAGGCGAATTCACCACCACCCGGTAGACCGAAAGAGCGGCCGCGTAGTCCATCGCCTTTTGCGGATCTTCACCATGGAAGGATGCCGAGTGGCCAGCGCCGTTCATCCGCACCAGCATCTGCGCCATGGCCGTCGCCCGCTCGAAACTGTCCGCAGTCGCCCAGGCAAGGACGGGAGCCAGCTTCTCCTTGCTCAGCGGTTCGTCTATCCCGATCCTTTCGACGGGCGCGACGAGGATGCGCGCTGAAGGCGCGACTCGAAAACCCGCCTGTGCCGCAACCCATATTGCGGACTTGCCGCTTAAACGGGTGTTGGGTTGCCACCCGGAAACAGATTAGTC
>QGUU01000298.1 GCA_003242525.1 Pseudomonadota bacterium
GGAGGCGGCAAAACACGTCACCCGGATAGAACAGGCCCTGCGCCGCGCCGTGTCCGCCGGGGAAGTGGAGCCACATTTCCAGCCCATTGTCGATCTTGTCACGCGCCGCACCGTCGGCTTCGAGACATTGGCGCGCTGGCACGACCCGGATTTGGGCTTCGTCGCGCCGTCCGTGTTCATTCCGATCGCCGAGGAGCGCGGCATCATCGGTCCGCTGGCGCAACTGGTACTGCGCAAGGCTGCCGAGGCGGCGCGAAACTGGCCGAAAGACCTGTTCCTGTCCTTCAATCTTTCGCCCTCGCAGCTCGTGGACCAGAACACCGGCCTGCATATATTGTCGATCCTCGACCGCACCGGCTTCGATCCGCACCGGCTTGAGATCGAGATCACCGAGACAGGGCTGATGAACGATCCGGCCTCGGCAGAGAAGATCGTCGACGATCTGCGCCGCGCGGGCATCCGCATCTCGCTCGACGATTTCGGCACCGGCCAATCCTCGCTCGGCCGCCTGCGCGAATTCCATTTCGACAAGCTGAAGATCGACCGCGCCTTCGTATCCTCCATTCTCGATGACCGTCCGTCGGAACACATCATCCGCGCCATACTCGCCATGTGCGAGGGCCTGGGCATGGACGTGGTGGCGGAAGGAATAGAGGAGGAGGCGCAGGCCGACCGGCTGGTGCAGTTTGGCTGCGGCGGGGGCCAGGGCTACCTGTTCGGCAAGCCTGCCAACGCCGACGCCACGCTGGGGTACCTGCGCGACGCCTATCGCGGCGCGTTGCGCGCCAGGGCGGTTTAGCCGGACGGGGACGGTTCTGGCCTGATCTTTTGTCCGACAAAAGGCGAGAATCTGCCGGTTCCGCGCTTGCCCTGAAAACAGCGCCGGCTAGGATGCATCCCTGCTGCTCAACACGGGAGGGGTGACCAATATGATGCCATCGGCGCGATTCACCGATCTGGAAGGCGCGTCCGTCCTCATTACAGGCGGTGGCTCGGGCATCGGCGCCAGCCTGACCGAGGGCTTCGTGCGGCAGGGGTCGCGAGTGGCGTTCATCGACATTGCCGAGGAGGAGAGCACCGAATTGTGTGCCCGGCTCGACAAGGAGACGGGCAACCGGCCGGCCTACGTCAAGGCGGACCTGCGCGATGTTGGGGCGCTGCGCGATGCTGTAGCCTATGCCGCAGCCACGAACGGACCGATCACGGTTCTCGTCAACAATGCCGCACGCGACGACCGGCACGCCGCGGAAGACCTCACGGCTGAAAACTGGGACGCAAACCTGTCAATCAACCTCAGGCCGCATTTCTTCACGATCCAGGCCGTCGTGCCCGGCATGAGGGCGGCAGGCCGCGGTTCGATCATCAATTTCACCTCGACCTCGTTCATGCTGAACATTGGCGACATGCCCGCCTACACCGCCGCCAAGGCCGGCGTGATAGGCCTGACCAAGGGGCTGGCCGGGCGCTATGGAAAGGACGGAATAAGGATCAATGCGATCGCCCCGGGCTGGGTCATCACCGAGCGTCAGCGCGCCTTGTGGGTGACCGAGGAATCCCTCAACAATCACATCTCACGCCAATCCATCCCCAGGATGATGCTGCCACACGATATTGTCGGCCCCTGTCTGTTTCTCGCCTCCGACGCCTCGTCAATGCTGACGGCACAGACACTGGTCGTGGACGGTGGCCTGCTTTGAAAGCAGCATCGGCCCTTGCGTCGATTGGGCACCGCCCGGTTCGGGCGTGTTCAACCAGGCAAGACCGTCGCTCGGGCGCGTGAGCAAACGGCAATGGCAGATGAGGCGCCGCTGTCGGAGGCAGGCTATGAGCGGAGGCAGGGCATAGATACTCGGTGACCATGTCTGCGATTTGGGCGAGGGGCCGAGCCATAATCGCCTCACCGACAGTCTGTACAGGTTCGACATCGTGCAAGTTGATCCTGGCCATCGTTCCGGAGGCGAAACAAGTACGCCCGCTTTGGGCCGCATGGCAAGCGCCATCGGGATCGCCGATGCCCATCAAGGCCGTTTCGAACCGAAGGCTGCTCTCTGATCCTGTCGCGAAGGCGTCGATGCCGGTCGGAAATGCGCGAAATGGTTGCCGGCCGGTGCGGTAGCTTTCGCGGGCATCAGGAGAGAGGTCTGCAATCATGTCGCTGGGGGAGTTGATTCTCGTTCATGAGGCCGAAAGCGCATGCAGGGAGCGCCTTCTGGCAGCGGGGCATGATCGGGAGCATGCGATTGAAATTTCCTCCTATCTTGCCCAGTCGACAGACCTTTCAGCCGAGTTCGAGGCAATAGCCGCCGCCTGCAAGGCAGAGAAAGTCAACTTCCTGCCCGTCGAACTCGACGATGCCGCCGTGGCGTTGGCGGGCCGCAGCCCGGCTTCGACGCTGGTGTGGACGCTGACCGATGGCATCACCTATTTCCGCGGCAGTGCTGCACCAGCCCTTGCAAGGCTCAACGGGCTGAAGACCATTGGCGCGGACGATTCCCTATTCGCGCTGTGCCAGGACAAGTTCCGCTCCGGCGCCGTGCTTGCTGCGCTTGGCCTGCCCGTGCCGCCTGCGGGACTCGCGCGCAACGGCGCGTGGCTGGCGCCGCCACCGCAGGCGCGCAATGGCTGGTTCGTAAAGCCGAACCGGCTGGGTGCCAAGATAGGAATCTGGCCGGATTCGCATTGCCGGGAACTTTCTCACGCGCTGGAGCTTAGCAAGCGCATCTTTTCCGCCTATGGCGACGATGCGCTGGTGCAAGCCTATGTTCCGGGCCGCAATGTGCGGGCAAGCTTCCTGGCGATCGACCCCGCAGAGCCGGTGGAGAGTGTGGCCGGAATCGCTTTTGTCGATTCTGGCAGCGATTTCCAGACCATGGAAGACAGCATGGCGCTTTATGGAGAGACGGGCGCTGCCGCAAGGGCTGAGGGACGCTATGCCGAGCCTCGCCTTCAGCCTGTCGCCGGCACCCAGCCGGCAGCCGAAGCCCACATCCGCGCGCTGAGTGCCAGGCTTTCCGCGGCGCTGGGCCTGCGCGACGTCTTTTCCCTCGATCTGCGCGTCGAGCCGGACGATACGGTCCACCTGATCGAATTCGAAGTATGCCCCGGCCTGCCCTGCTTTGATTTCCGGGCCTATTGCAGGGAGCGCTGGGGAATGAAACTTGCGGAGGCTATCGCCAGGACGGCGGCCTCCCGCCTGCGCCCTTCACGCTAGATCCCATGATTGGTCAGCGTCACGCGCGAAGCCCACGCTCGCCCTGAGCAGGCGCCGCGTGTATTCCGACTGGACGTTGTGTGTGGCAAGGTCGGACGCTTCCAGGCTTTCCACCGCCAGGCCGTCCTGCATCACCATCAGCCTGCTGCACATGTGGTTTATGACGGCAAGGTCGTGACTGACCATCAGAAAGGTGAGGTTCCGGTCGCGACGGACCTGTTCGAGCAGGTTGAGCACCTCGGCCTGGACCGAGGCATCAAGCGCGGAGGTCGGCTCGTCCAGGAGCAGGATCGAAGGCTCCAGGATCAGCGCACGGGCGATGGCGACGCGCTGCCGCTGGCCGCCAGAAAGCTGGTGCGAATAACGGAACCGGAAGCCGGAACCCAGCCCCACCTCGGCCAGCGCACGCCGTATGCGCTTTTCGCCGTCGGCAATGCCATGGATGGCAAGAGGCTCCTGCAGCAGCCGGTCCACCGTCTGGCGAGGATGCAGGGAGCCATAGGGATCCTGGAACACCATCTGCACCTGCCGGTAGAAGGCCTTGTCGCGTCGGCGTCCGAGCTGCTTGCCATTGACCGTTATGGTTCCGGCCGTGACGGGAGCGAGGCCCGCAATGGCCCGCAGCAGGGTGGACTTGCCGGAGCCGGATTCGCCAACGAGCCCGAATGATTCTCCTGGCTGTACGGACAGCGTCACGCCCTTGAGCGCGCGATAGCGGTCGAAGACCACCTCCAGGCCGGTGACAGCCAGTGCCGCCGTCATAGAGCCCACTCCGCCCTGCGTTCCAGCACGGGAAGAGGGTGCCTGCTTTCGCCGATCTTGGGCATGCAGTCGAGCAGGCCGCGCGTGTAGGGATGTTGCGCGCGCGCCAGTTCCGAGGCCGGCAATTGTTCGACCACCTTGCCGGC
>QGUU01000299.1 GCA_003242525.1 Pseudomonadota bacterium
AGGCCACGTAGATGGCCTTCCTGAAGCGCGGTTCATGGTGATGTTCACCTTTGCCGAGGGGCGCCAGCCCAATGAGAACGAGGACCTGACGGGGCCGTTCGAGCAGCTCGGCGCCATCGCGGCGCGGACACATCTGCATTCGCAGGCCTGGCGGAAGCCGGAGCCTTTAGCTCGCCTCGTCTGGGATGCCGACGCTGTCTTTGGCCCGAAAGCAAATTGGGGCGATTGGCGTGATGCGCCCAACGTCACTGCAGAAATCCGCGAAGTCCTTGAAGAGGCCGAGGCATTGATCTGCCGCCGGCTGGCCGCCTTTGGCAAGGGTCCGGACCGGTATGGCCTGATCCATGCAGACATGCGCCTCGCCAACCTTCTGATCGACGGGACCTCCACAACGCTTATCGACTTCGACGACTGCGGATTGGGCTGGTTCCTCTACGATTTCGCCACCGGCGTAAGCTTCATGGAAGACCATCCGCAGGTGCCGTCGCTGCGGCGTGCCTGGGTGCGGGGATATCGCACCGTGCGTCCCATGTCGGACGAGGAGGAGCGCGAAATCGATACGTTCGTCATGCTTCGGCGCATGGCTCTGCTGGCCTGGATCGGAAGCCATATAGAAGCACCCGAGCCACAGGCCATGGCGCCTCACTTCGCCGCGAACACCGCAAAGCTCGCCCGGGACTACCTTGCCCGTTTCTCGCAGGCATCGTCGTCCGTTCCGGAAAACGCAACACAGTCCGCCCCGCAGCATGTTGGGCTGTGCGGGGCGGCGGGGGATCGGGGATGAGGCTGGTAACCTCCGGCGTGTCCAAGCGCTTCCAAGGTGTCACGGCGGTGAGCGATGTCTCACTGGAGTGCGCCTCTGGCGAGATCGTCGGCCTGATCGGCCCGAACGGAGCAGGCAAGACGACCCTGCTCAACCTGATCTCGTCCCTGCTCAGGGTTGATGCAGGCACGATCACGCTTGACGGACGGCCTGTCCACAACATTGGGCCGCGCCGGATCGCCCTTGCAGGTGTGGCGCGCACCTTCCAGAACATCCGCCTATGCCCGAACCTGACAGTTCGACAGAACATCGCAATCGCCTACACGACGGCGCAGCGTCACCGGCGCGAAAGGCTGGGAGGGCTGACGATCGAGCGGCTTATGGATCAGCTCGGTATCGCCCAGTCCGCCGAATACAAGGCGAGCGAGCTTGCCTATGGCACACAGCGGCGGGTGGAAATAGCGCGGGCGCTGGCGCTTGCACCAGACTTCCTTCTGCTCGACGAGCCAACGGCCGGCATGATCGAGGGTGAAACGCAGGAACTCGTTTCGGCGATCATGGAAATCCGCGACTGGATGGGCTGCGGCGTGATCGTCATCGACCACGACCTCTCCTTCATCACCAACCTGTGCGAGCGAATCTACGTGCTCGATATGGGTCGGCTGGTCGCGTCAGGGCCACCCAGCGTGCTGCGTGACGATCCGAAAGTGGCGGAAATCTACCTGGGCCGCAAGGCACGGAGGCAGGCCGCCCCATCCTCGACGGCAACTTAACCCGAAACATCAGAGAAGGACCGAGACATGGCGTACAACCGATCTTTCCTCCTTAGTGCGGCTCTGGCTTGCGCGTGTGCCATGCCCGTTACAGTGCACGCCGACGACGAGGTCGTCATTGGTCACGTTGCAGCGGCGACGGGCGAGCTCGCACCCTACGACAGCGTGACCGGCGTGCAATGCATGGTCGACATCGTCAACGAGAAGGGCGGCGTTCTGGGTGGCCGCAAACTGAAGCTGCTTACCCGCGACATGAAAAGCGATGCGGCGCTCGCAGGAACGGCGGCGCAGGAACTGATAGACGCGGGCGCCAAGGTGCTCTTTGGACCGCCCACCGACGACGGGCTCATCCCGATGGGCGTGATCGCCCAGTCTCTTTCGATCCCCGTCATTTCCGTCGGCTCGACCCAGGTGCAGTGGCCGGCAGCCATCCCCGGCATCGCCTATCTGACCGCCTATGGCGACAATGCCTCGGCTGCCGCGGCTGCGGAATATGCCGTCAAGCAGGGGTACAAGACCGCCCTTCTTATGATCTCGCATGATGTGGGAAGCTACTCGATCGCAACGCCTCGCTATTTCGGCGAGACGTTCGAGCATCTGGGAGGCAAGGTCGTCGGCGAGTTGAACTGGAACCTCGGAACCAGCGACTACTCTCCCCAGATCACTGAAATCGCGGCAATGAATCCCCGTCCGGACATGATCTTTTCGGCCTTCGTGATGCCCGACGGCGGCACCTTCTTGCGCCAGGCCAAGGCGGCCGGACTGGATATTCCCGTATTCGGCACCGATACGTTCGACGACCCGGCGATGCTCGCTGCGGCAGGACCCGGCGGCGACCTGATGAACCTTGGGTCCCACGGCTTCCCGTCGGAAGGAAGCACACTGAAGGCGTTCTATGACGACTGCACGGCCCGCGGCTACAAGATCGAGAACGTGTTCTTCGGTCTGGGCGGCGAGGCGGTGGAGATCGTACGCCACGCTATCGAAACGGCTGGCACCGACGATCCGGCCGCAATCAACGAAGCAATCAGCAATATCGAGAACCTGAAAGGTATCACCGCCGATTCCATTACTTTCAAGGACCGGGGCGGCGTGCCTCTCAAGGACATCGTTATCATCAAGGGAAACAACGGCCAGTTCGAGCTTGTTGATCGGGTCATGCCGAGCTGGGTGCCGGCAGGCGACTCCACCTGGAAGCCTGAAAATGCAGCCGAATGACGGGAAAGGTGCCATGCTGGCACTCGATTCCGTCTGTGTCGAATACGGCGCCATAAAGGCGGTCCAGTCGGTCAGCCTGAATGTCAGGGAGGGCGAGGTCGTCGCCCTCCTTGGACCCAACGGCGCCGGCAAGACATCGCTGCTCTCCGCCATTATGGGTATCGTTCCCGTTTCGGCTGGAACCATCCGCTTCCAGGGCGAGGACGTCACCTCGGCTTCGCCTGAACAGAAGGTGCGGATGGGTATCGGTATTTCACCGGAAGGCCGCCGCATATTTCCCAACCTTACGGTGGGCGAGAACCTTCGGCTCGGCGCCAGCTCTCAATCGGACAGGGCAATTCGGGAACAGCTTCAGGATCGCTACCTGGCGATGTTCCCGATCCTGAAGGAGCGTTTTCACCAGAAGGCGGGAACGCTCTCGGGCGGCGAGCAGCAGCAACTCGCCATATCGCGTTGCCTGATGGCAGGACCGAGGATCGTCATGCTGGACGAGCCTTCGCTCGGGCTGGCCCCGGTGATCGTGGAGCGGATTTTCGACCTGATCGCCGAACTCAAGGCCATGCGGCTGACCATCCTTCTGGTGGAGCAAAACGCAAACGAGGCCCTGGCCGTCGCCGACCGTGCTTACTTCATGCATTCCGGGCGCCTCCGCTACGAGGGTGACGCCGGGACGCTGCTGGCATCGGAAGATCTCATGAGCCACTACATGGGCACCGCCCAAGTTCGGTGAAAGCCGTTCCGCGAAACGCTGCCGAAGGGAGTTGAGAATGGACTATCTCGTGCAACAGGTGCTGAACGCGTTGAGCATCGGCGGCAACTATGCGCTTTTGGCCCTGGGGCTTGCGATCGTGTTCAGCGTGATGGGCCTGGTGAACTTCGCCTATGGCGAGGTGATTGCGGTTGCGGGCTATGTCATGTTTGCCTTTTTTGCGGTCAGCGGCGTCGGCCACGGTCTGGCGCTGATTCCTGTCGGTATACTTGCTGCGGTCGCAATCTCGGTCGGCCTGGAGCGCGTGGCGTTTCGCCCGGTTCGCTATGCGCCGGCGGTGACTGGCCTGCTGACGGCCTTCGGCGTCAGCATTGTCATCCGCAACTTCTTCATCACGCTCGTCGCCACCCGTTCCAAGGCGGTTCCAACGCCGCAATGGCTGAACCAGCAGGTCGATATCGGCATCGCTCGCATCCAGGTCATCCAGATAGTCGAGACTGCCGCCACGGCGCTGGCCTTGCTGCTGCTGGTCCTGATCCTGCGCCGCACCAATATCGGCCTTGCCATGCGGGCTGCCGCGCGGGACTTCGACATGGTTCGCATGGTGGGCATCAATGCCAACAAGGTGATCATGGCGGCTTTTGCAGTAT
>QGUU01000300.1 GCA_003242525.1 Pseudomonadota bacterium
TGTTTTTGCGGGTTGGGATGGGGTCTCGCTTGGGGGCAAGCAGCTTTCTGGCGGGGCGCAAGAATTCCTCCACCTTGCTACCGGCGGCACGGGCGGGGTTTTTTTTCCCCTCGGCGTGGCACTGTCCGAGGTTTACTCAAAGAACATTCAAGGTGCGCGGGTCCAGGTCCAGGCAACCAAGGCGTCGGTCGAGAATCTGAACCTGCTGCAGCAGGGGAAGGGCGAGATTGCCTTCTCGCTGGGTGATTCTGTGAAGTTCGCTGCCGAAGGCAACGAGGAAGCGGGCTTCCGGGGCAAGCTCGACAAGCTGCGTGGCATCGCCGCTATCTATCCCAACTACATCCAGATCGTGGCCAGCAGGGACTCCGGCATCAGGACACTGGCCGACCTCAAGGGCAAGAGCCTGTCGGTCGGTGCCCCCGCTTCCGGGACGGAACTCAACGCCCGCGCCATTCTTTCTGCTGCGGGCATGAAGTATGAGGATCTCGGGAAGGTGGAATATCTGCCTTTCGCCGAGTCCGTGGAGCTCATCAAGAACCGCCAGCTTGACGCGACTCTGCAATCCGCCGGACTGGGCGTGGCCTCGATCCGGGACCTTGCCACCTCGCTGCCGATCAATGTCGTGGCTGTCCCGCCCGAGGATGTGGAAAAGATAGGTTCGCCCTACGTCGCGGCCACCATTCCTGCCGGCACCTACGAGGGGCAGACGGAGGACGTGGCGACTGCGGCCGTGGGTAACTTCCTTGTCACCCATAGCGATGTGTCGGACGAAACCGCCTACCAGATGACGAAGCTGCTCTTTGACCATCTGGACCAGCTCGTGGCCGCGCATTCCGCGGCAAAGGGCATCGTCGTTGAGAAGGCGCTTGAGGGGATGCCCATCCCGCTGCACCCCGGCGCCGAACGCTATTACAGGGAAAAGGGCCTGCTGCAGTAAACCTGCCCCGCGAGAAAGGGTGTCGGAAGGAGGCGAGCAACCGCAAAGTGGGCCTTGCGCTTATTGCGCGAGGCTCGCCCGCCTGCGCTCGCCAGCCTCCCTCCGCCCTCTGCCCGCCGGCGAAACAGGTACCTCCTGCTTCAATGAGATACGGCAATGACCGACGCGTCTTCGCAGCCCGAAATCATTCATATTCCGCCGGTCGAGGAGCATGCTGAAGGTCTTCCGCCAGGTTTCGGTGCAGGGCTGGCTGGCCGGATCGCCTTTCTGATCGCGATCGCATTTTCGGCCTTCCAGATCTACGCCGCCGCCTATGGCAACCTGCCCAGCCAGGTCGTGCGGGCGATGCATGTCGGCTTTCTGCTTCTGCTCGGCTTCGGCCTGCTGGCCAATTTGCGCACCCGCTCCATGCCAGCCAAAATCCTATACTGGACGTTTGGCGTGCTCGGTTTCCTGACCGGCGTGTACCACTGGGTCTTCTATCGTGACCTGATCATGCGTTCCGGCTTCCTCACGGTGCCTGATCTTGTCGTCGGCACCGTACTGATCGTACTGGTGTTCGAAGGAACGCGTCGGCTGATGGGCCTTCCGCTCACCATCATCGCTTTCATCTTCCTCGCCTATTGCTTTGTGGGAAACCACCTGCCGCCGCCCTTCATCCATCGTGGCTATGATTTCTCGCAGGTGGTGGACGTTTTCGCCTTCGGTGTCGAAGGCATCTACGGCACCCCGATCTACGTTTCCGCCGCCTACATCTTCATCTTCGTGGTCTTTGCGGCCTTTCTCGAGCGCGCGGGCATGATCGCCTTGTTCAACGATTTTGCCCTCGGCCTGGTCGGTTCGTGGCGCGGCGGCCCGGCGCAGGTCTGCGTGCTTTCCTCCGCGCTGATGGGCACCATTTCCGGTTCCGGCGTGGCCAATGTCGTGGCATCGGGCCAGTTCACCATCCCGCTGATGAAGCGTTTCGGCTTTCGCCCCGCCTTTGCCGGCGGCGTGGAAGCGACTTCGTCCATGGGCGGCCAGATCATGCCGCCGGTGATGGGCGCGGTGGCCTTCATCATGGCCGAGACGTTGAACATTCCCTATGCGGAAGTCGTGAAGGCGGCGATCATTCCTGCCATTCTCTACTTCGGCGCCTGTTTCTGGCAGGTTCACCTGGAGGCAGGCAAGGCAGGGCTCAAGGGGATGGACAAGGCGTCTCTCCCCAACCCATGGGAGGCCGTGCGCCTGCACTGGCCGCTGGTGCTGCCGTTGATGGCTTTGGTCTACCTGCTTTTTGCCGGCTATACGCCGATCTTCGCCGGCACGATGGGCCTGGCGTTGACCATCGTTCTCATTCTCGGCACTCCACTTGCCGCGCTGATTGGGCCGTTCGCCTTCCGTATCGTGTTCTGGATAGCGCTCGGCCTGGCTGCGGCGTCCTTTCTGCGGTATGGCGTTGACATACTGGGCCTCGTCATCCTTGCCCTGATCGTCGCCTGCTTGCTGTTCAAGGGCGGTCGCGAAACCCTGCGGATTTGCGTGGACTCGCTGGCCGAGGGCGCAAAGAACGCCCTGTCCGTCGGCATCGCCTGCGCCATTGTCGGCATCGTCATCGGCACGCTGACCCTGACGGGCATCGCCTCCACCTTCATCGGCTGGATCATCTCCATCGGCGAGAACAACCTGTTCCTTTCCCTGGTGCTGACCATGCTGACCTGCCTGGTTCTGGGCATGGGCATTCCTACCATCCCGAACTACATCATTACTTCGTCGCTGGCGGGTCCGGCTCTGCTCCAACTGGGGGTACCGCTGGTCGTGAGCCACATGTTCGTCTTCTACTTCGGCATCATGGCCGATCTTACGCCTCCTGTGGCCCTGGCGGCCTTTGCGGCCGCGCCCATGGCCAGGGAGAGCGGGTTGAAGATAGGCGTTCAGGCGACCAAGCTGGCGATCGCTGGCTATGTCGTGCCCTTCATGGCCGTCTATACGCCTGCGTTGATGCTTCAGGACGCCGGGCCGATCGCGGCTGCCTTCGGCTATCCCGTCGAGGTCATCTACATTGTCGCCAAGGCGTGCGTGGGCATCGTTCTGTGGGGGGCAGCAGTCGTGGGCTTTCTTGTCGGGCCGATGGCCGTCTGGGAGCGGGTCGTTGCCTTTGTCGCAGGCGTGCTTCTTGTGCTTGCCTTGCCCCTGACTGACGAAGCGGGCTGGGCGCTGGGGCTCGGCTTGATCGCCTGGCACTGGTGGCGCGCAAGACGGCGCATGGCGGTAGCCACATGAGCATTTGCGTCCTGGCCGCCGGAAAGATGTTGGTCTTCGCCGGGGCAGCCTTCACGCTGTCCTGGACACATTCGGTCGAGAAAACCCGCTGGGTGGAGAATTGGCAGGTAACGCCGGCCGGCCTGCAGGTCATCGAGGCCCGCGTGCAGGGCTCCGGGGCCGGCATGGAGCCGCCTGAGGGCTCGATTCTCAAGGACGGCTGGTGGGTCTATCGGCCCAGTCTCGGGCCGCAAAGGACTCTGGCGCTCGCCGCCTCAGGGGCGACGGGCGCGGGCTGGATGCTGTGCGCGGAAGATGGTTGCGCGATGATCGGCCGCGGGGCGGCAGATCCGGCTCTGGTGACGGCTTGTGACGGTCATGGTCAATGAGCGCCTATCGTGCGTCCGCGGCGCGCGCAGGCCGGCCCTGGTCCACGCATGTAGTGGCGCTCGGGCCGATAGGTCGGCGCAATGAATTCGCGAATGGCGGCTGCAAAAGCTGCAATCTGATGCCAGATTTTCATGGCGGTTTCCGGTCCCTGTCTTGGCCCCTTGGTGCTCTTTCCGAACTTGGCGGGATCCTAACGCACAGAAGTGAATCTCCGGTGAACGAGATCTTAATTTTCATCGGAAACTCAGTGACTTCGTGGCTGGATTGCGGCTGATTCGCGGCCTTTCCAGGCCAATGGGCGTCTTCCGTTCTTCTGTGGTTTCCGGGCAACAGTGAGGCCACGCCAGGACTGCGCAAAAGTGCCGGGAAAGCTAGATCCCCGTCTCTTCAAAAAGATGACCTGCAGCACGGAACTCCGATCCACCGCATACGTTGAGCGCGGGGGCCGGCACGCTCCGGCCGGGCAGTGGGTGCTCCGGGAGGGAGGGCAGCCGGGGGGGCCCGAAACCCAAAGAAAAAAGAAAAGGGAGGGCAAGGGGGTT
>QGUU01000301.1 GCA_003242525.1 Pseudomonadota bacterium
CCCCTTTCTGTGCCTTTGGGGGCCGCTCCTCCTTTTCCCCCCACGGGGCCCTGGGTAACCGCGTTGTCCGCCTCGGCACCTTTTCCGGTTTCACACCCTATGTCGGCGCCGGACTGGGTTATTCGCTGGTACGGTGGAAGGACCTGCAGAACACCACCTACTGCGTCGGTGTCGACTGCCCCTCGGCGGCCCCGGTTGCAACGACCAGCCATCCCGGCCAGAAGGACTGGCGATTCACCTATGCGCTGATGGCAGGCGTCGCCTATGACATCAACCCGAACCTCAAGCTCGACGTTGGCTACAAGTATCGTCACATCGACGGCGGGGACATGTTCGGTTGGGACAATGCCACCGCATTGGCCGGGGCAACGGGAATACAGGGGCGCGACGGGGGTTTCGGCACGCATGAAGTCAAGGTCGGCCTGCGTTACGATCTCTGGTAGCAGCGGGCTGAAAGTCTCAGGCAATGGCGGCGGGCTTCGGCCCGCCGTTCTGTTGCGAAAATAGCGCGCCGGCAAGGCATATCCCTTTGCGACAAAAGCTTTGCCCTTGACGTCATTCCGTCAAGGGCATATCGCCGTCCGTGGGCCACCCCTCCCCAACGAGGGGCTACTATCTGGAAGGATAGACCACGATGACGACTCTCCCCATGCCGGCAGTGCGCCCGGCCAATCCCAACTTCTCCTCTGGTCCCTGTGCGAAACGTCCCGGCTGGTCGGTCGAGGCACTCAAGGGCGCTGCGGTGGGCCGCTCCCATCGCGCCAAAATAGGCAAGGCCAGGCTGGAGCAGGCGATCGACCTCACCCGCGAAGTGCTGCAGGTGCCAGCCGACTGGCGCATCGGCATCGTCCCCGCTTCCGACACCGGGGCGGTCGAAATGGCGCTCTGGTCGCTGCTTGGCGCGCGCGGTGTCGACATGATCGCCTGGGAAAGCTTCGGCGCGGGCTGGATCACCGACGTCGTCAAGCAGCTGCGCCTTCCGGACGTGCGCCGGATCGAGGCTGGCTACGGCGAATTGCCGGATCTCTCCACCATCGATTTCGACCGGGACGTGGTGTTCACCTGGAACGGCACGACGTCGGGCGTGCGCGTGCCGAATGCCGACTTCATTCCGGCCGACCGCACGGGGCTGACGATCTGCGACGCCACCTCCGCCGCCTTTGCCCAGCGGCTCGACTTCCAGAAGCTCGACGTGGTCACCTTCTCCTGGCAGAAGGTGCTGGGGGGCGAAGCCGCCCACGGCATGCTGATCCTTTCGCCGCGCGCCGTGGAGCGCCTGGAAAGCTACGTTCCCGCCTGGCCGCTGCCGAAGATCTTTCGCTGGACCAGGAACGGCAAGTGGACGGGGGCATTTTTAGGGGCCGAAACATTAAACACCCCCTCATTGCATTCGTCGAGGATTTAATCGATGCGCTGCAATGGGCGAAGAAGATCGGCGGGCTGGAAGCGCTCATTGCCCGTGCAGACGCCAATGCCGCCGTCATAGGGCGCTTTGTCGAAAGGTCCTCCTGGCTCGGCTATCTCGCCGTCGACCCGTCGACGCGCTCCAATACCTCGGTGTGCCTGACCATCGTCGATCCTGACATAGCCGCGCTCGATGTCGACGGTCAGGCAGCCTTCGCAAAGGGGTTGGTCTCCCTGCTCGACAAGGAAGGAGTGGCCTACGATATCGGTCACTATCGCGATGCACCCCCTGGCCTGCGCATCTGGTGCGGCGCCACGGTCGAAACTTCCGATCTCGAGGCGCTGATGCCCTGGCTCGACTGGGCCTTTTCGCAGCAAAAGGCAGCGCTTCAGGCGGCCGCCTAGAACCTCTCCACCCCTTGAACAGGATTGCACTCGACCAGGGTCGCCGTGCGACCCGCCTTCCGCAAGGGAAGGTAATCTTCACAAAGGATTATCCCATGCCCCGCGTGCTCGTCTCCGACAAGCTTTCGCCCACCGCCGTACAGATTTTCAAGGATCGCGGCGTCGAGGTCGACTATCTGCCCGATCTCGGCAAGGACAAGGAGGCCTTGCTGGCCAGGATCGCCGATTATGACGGCCTCGCCATCCGCTCCGCGACCAAGGTCACCGAAAAGCTCATCAATGCGGCAAGGAAGCTGAGGGTGATCGGCCGCGCCGGCATAGGCGTCGACAATGTGGATATTCCCGCCGCCTCCCGGCGGGGCATCATCGTCATGAACACGCCTTTCGGCAATTCCATTACCACTGCCGAGCACGCCATCGCCCTTCTGTTCTCGCTGGCCCGGCAGATTCCCCAGGCCAACGCGTCCACCCATGCGGGCAAGTGGGAGAAGAATCGTTTCATGGGCGTCGAGATCACCGGCAAGACGCTCGGCATAATCGGCTGCGGCAATATCGGCTCCATCGTGGCTACGCGTGCGGTCGGCCTGAAGATGCATGTGCTTGCCTACGACCCCTTCCTCTCCGACAGCAGGGCGCAGGAACTGGGAGTCGAGAAGGTCGATCTGGACGATCTCTTCGCCCGCTCCGATTTCATCACGCTGCACACGCCTCTCACCGACAAGACAAGGGGCATCATCGACGCCGAGGCCATAGCGAAGATGAAGGATGGCGTCAGGATCATCAATTGCGCCCGGGGCGGGTTGATTGTCGAAGCAGACCTGGTGGCTGCGCTCAAGAGCGGCAAGGTGGCAGGGGCGGGCGTCGATGTGTTCGAGGTGGAGCCGGCAACCGAGAACCCGCTTTTCGGCATGGACAATGTGGTGGTCACGCCGCATCTCGGCGCTTCCACGCAGGAGGCGCAGGAGAATGTGGCGCTGCAGATCGCCGAGCAGATGTCCGACTATCTCATCAAGGGCGCCGTTTCCAATGCCATAAACATGCCGTCGATCACGGCGGAGGAGGCGCCAAGGCTGAAGCCTTTCGTCAAGCTGGCCGAGGTGCTTGGCGCCTTTGTCGGCCAGGTCACGGACGATCCGATCAAGGAAGTGGAGATACTGTTCGATGGCGCCACTGCCACTATGAACACGCGCGCGCTGATCTCTGCCGCGCTCGCGGGCCTGATCCGACCGCAGGTCGCCGACGTCAACATGGTTTCGGCGCCGATCATGGCGAAGGAACGCGGCATCATCGTCGCCGAGGTCAAGCGCGACAAGTCGGGTGTGTTCGACGGCTATATCAAGCTCACGGTCAAGACCGAGAAGAAGACGCGCGCAATTGCCGGCACCTGCTTCTCCGACGGCAAGCCTCGCTTCATCCAGATCAAGGGCATCAATCTCGACGCAGAGGTCGGCCGGCACATGCTTTACACCACCAATGCCGACATGCCCGGCATAATCGGCCTGCTCGGTACGGTTTGCGGGGAGAACGGCGTGAACATCGCCAATTTCGCCCTGGGTCGCAACCGGCCGGGCGGAGATGCGATCGCGCTGCTTTATCTCGACGCGCCCTTCCCGGAAGATGTGTTGGCGAAGCTGCGCGCGCACAAGTCCATCGATTCGGCAAAAAGGCTGCAGTTCGACGTCGGAGAGGCGTGACCGGACTGTCCTTGCGCATCGCCGGGCCGATCTCGACGCTCGACGCTCCCGGGCACGTCATGTGGCAATGAGAGTTGCAATTTTTGCGCCGGGCGTTCACGAACGTGGAGAAAAGGGCAATCGGGAGGTGGGAAATGATGGATGGACATTTGCCGGCGAACGCCACGCTGCTTGGCCGGGCATTTGCCGAAGGGTGGCCGCATCCGGCGGTGGTGACGGTGCGCGACGGAATCCTGTTCGACATCACGTCCAGGGCCGCGCCCACCTGTCGCGACGTCTGCGAAAAGGACGATCCGGCCGCCTATGTCGCCGCCGCGCCTGGCCGCGAGATAGGCCCTGTTGCCGACATTCTTGAAAACAGCATGGCGGGGCGTCGCGACCCTGCCAGGCCAAGCCTGCTTTCCCCGGTCGACCTTCAAGCGGTAAAAGCTTCCGGCGTCACCTTCGTCGTCTCGCTTCTGGAGCGTGTGATAGAAGAGCAGGCGCGGGGCGCGCCGGAACGTGCCGATGCGATCCGCGCCGACATTACCGGGCTGATCGGCCACGATCTTTCGAAGCTGAAGCCGGGCTCGGACGAGGCCGCCGCCGTCAAGGCGAGGCTCGTCG
>QGUU01000302.1 GCA_003242525.1 Pseudomonadota bacterium
TATAAAAAACAGGGGTTTGGTTTCCCGGGTTTAAGGTGGTTGGGGTCGGTGGGCAGTATGTTCTGCAGGAAATGCTCGGCAACCGGTCCGGACACGAGCACGACGGAGCGATCTTTCAAACGGACTGAGGGCATGGACAGCAGGGCAGCCTGAACTTGCAAAAGCAACGGCCTTTACGTAAGCCGCTGGCACCTCGCCCGCAAGAGAGCACGAACCGCCATGGCAGCAACCTTCGATCTCATCCTGACAGGCGGCACCGTGGTCAGCCACGACGGCAAGGGTGTGCGCGACATTGGCGTAAAGGACGGCCGCATCGCCGCGATGGGAGAGCTCGGCCAGGCTTCGGCCGGCGAAACGATCGACTGTACGGGACTGCATGTTCTGCCCGGCGTGGTGGACAGCCAGGTCCATTTCCGCGAGCCGGGAATGGAGCACAAGGAAGACCTCGAGACAGGCTCGCGCGCAGCCGTACTCGGCGGCGTCACCACCGTATTCGAAATGCCCAACACCGATCCGCTGACAACCAGCGAGTCGGCGCTCGCCGACAAGGTGCGGCGCGCGACGGGACGCATGCACTGCGATTTCGCCTTCTGGGTTGGCGGTACGCGGGATAATGCCGCATATGTCGGCGAGCTCGAAAGGCTGCCCGGTGCAGCTGGCATCAAGGTTTTCATGGGGTCCTCGACCGGAAGCCTGCTGGTGGAAGACGACGAGGGCGTCGCCTCGATCCTGAGAAACACGCGCCGCCGTGCTGCCTTCCATTCCGAGGACGAGTTCCGGCTGCGCGCGCGGCTGGGCGAGCGCGTGGAGGACGACCCGTCTTCGCACCCGGTCTGGCGCGACGAGATAGCCGCGCTGAACTGCACCCAAAGGCTGGTTCGCCTGGCTCGACAGGCTCGCGCGCGCATCCACGTACTGCATGTTTCCACGGCCGAGGAGATCGATTTCCTGGAAGGCCACAAGGATGTCGCCACCTGCGAGGCGACCCCGCACCATCTCACCTTCACGGCGGAGGATTACGCGCGGCTCGGTACGCTCCTGCAGATGAACCCGCCCGTGCGCGCAGCGCGCCACCGTACCGGCATCTGGCGCGGCGTCGAGCAGGGCATTGTGGATGTGCTTGGCTCGGACCACGCGCCTCACACACTGGCGGAGAAAGCCAGGACATATCCGGCTTCTCCATCGGGCATGACGGGCGTGCAAACACTGGTTCCGGTGATGCTCGATCATGTCAACGCCGGGCGGCTGACCATCGAGCGCTTTGTCGATCTTACCAGCCATGGTCCCCAGCGCATATTCGGCATGGCTCGCAAGGGCAGAATTGCAGCCGGTTATGACGCCGATTTCACCATTGTCGACCTTAAGCGGAGGGAGACAATCACCAATGCGGGCCAGGGCTCCAGGGCCGGCTGGACGCCGCATGACGGACGATCCGTAACGGGCTGGCCGGTTGGAACGATCATTCGTGGGCGGCGCGTCATGTGGGAGGGCGAGATCGTCACGCCTTCACAGGGCAGGGCCGTGGAGTTCTCCGAAGCCCTTCCTTCCTCCTGAGAGCGAGCGCAGGAACGGCGACCTCAATCTCCGGCGACGAAGAACACCCAGCGGCCGTCCGGAGTTATGCCGGTCCGGTAGAAGATATAGGCACCGAACTGCTTCATGTCCTCGTAGTCGCTCGACGTGACGAGCTTGAACAGTTCCACCCTCTGCCGGCCATCCAGCCTGTCCAGCGGCATGGCGAAGAAATAGGGCCAGACAAAGAGTTCCTGCGGCGTGCCGGCATCCAGATGCACATAGCCTGTGCTCAGCACTTCCTCCAGGATCGCAAGAATCTCCTGGCCTTCAGAATCTCCCGATACGGTTTTCAGGAACTCGATAGGGTCGCCGTCAATGTCTGCAAGCGAAAGCTGGGTCATGGAATCGCCGCTTCCGATCAGAGGGCGAAGCTTTTCGATGTCGCCGCTCTTGCACGCTTCGATGATGAGTTCGCGCATGCGGCGAGTGGGCTCCGGCAGGCTGGACAGGTCGTACAGGACCTGCGGCAGCGGCTGGTCCGGATCGGAGCGTGGACTTGCGGGATCGCTACCTTCCGGGTCTGGAAGTGAGGGTTGGATTTGCTGCTGCGGTTCGTCGGTCGGAGCAGTCTGGTCCGGCGTCGATCCTGGCAGCGGCACCCGGTCGGCGGGAGACAGTTCGTCTGCCGGCGGCACAATCGTAGGCAGATGCTCTCTCTGGATTTCGGAGAGTGCCGCGGCTGGCAGGGGCGGAAAAATCAGCAGCCATGTTGCGTGACAGACAGCCGTGCCGACGAACATGGAAAAAATCCATCGTCGAACTGGTGCCACAAGGCTCACGCTCAACATCTCCACGCCGCCCGGAAGATCCGGTATCGCGTCGCCACGGCCGCGTTTCCCGATCCAATCAATGTCGAACGGGATCGGGCCCAAAGGCGCCGGCGATCACTTTCTCGCGCATCCTGTCCAGCAGCGCGAGCGCTGCCGTTTCGCCACTTGTACGGAGCATTTCGCCGAAGGCGGTTTCCAGAGCCGCTTCCGCGATGATATCCGGCTCGATGCCGGCGGAGAGCCCCTCGGCCCAAGCCTCGCTATGGCTTTCGGCCGCCGTCAGCCGCTTTTCTTCCCTGACCAGGGCGTCGATATCGCTGCCGGTATGTTCCATACGCGCCTTACCCTCTGCAACTGTTCCCCGCTATAGGCGGTTCAAAACTGATGCGTCCCTTTAATGTCCCGTTAAGACATTAGCATAGCATCCCGGCGGCGCACGCCGCCATTGGCAGAAAAAGTTAATGCCACATTAATTGCCATAGCGCGAAGCTATGTCGCGCGACAGGGCCTCCCCCTCCCGCATATACCGATTGATGGCCTCCGTTGCAGATGGGGTACAGCGGGAGTAGGTGCTGCCGAAGGATCGATAGCCGCGGTTGAACGAAGCGATGAAGCGTGCCCGGCGCTCCGGGTCCGGATTTTCCGATTCCAGAAGTTTCTCCATTTCGGCCCTCCAGCGGTCACCTTTCTCACCGCACAGATTGCGAAGAAAATGCAGCGAACCGAGAATCTCGGCCAGCCGCATCAGGCCGGGTTCGAAAGGCGCTTCCGCGGCGCGCACGGACATCGGCGCGAGGGCCATGCAGGCGGAAAGGATAAACGGAAGTAGGAGTCGATGTGTTGCCATGAGCTCTTGTGTTGCGCCAATTTGGCTACTTCAAGACGATATGTCCGGCAACGAGCCACCCAGGGCGCCCCGGCCAAGTAATCTTTCGGCAATGGTAAAGACCGAATCGGCCAGCGGTATGGAAGCCATTTCGCGGAGAGTGTAGAAGGCGGCCGTTTCAGCATCATCGGCTGGAACCGGTTCTCCGCTTGTGTAAGCAGCCGCGAAAACCGTGAGGCGATAATCCACGGGATGACTTTCCCCGGCTCCTCCAATGAACAGGGTTTCCACAGGCTGGAAATCTTTCGCCGTCATGCCGGTTTCCTCCAGCAGTTCCCGCCGGGCCGCCTGTTCCATCGTCTCACCGGTTTCCACCTTGCCGCCGGGGAAAGCATACAGGCCCTGGGCGGGCGGGCGGCCGCGCCGGACCAGAAGCACGCTTTCGTTGCGAACCAGGGCAACTGAAACGGATGGCACTTCCTGTCTTGCCTTCATCGGCTGCAGCAACTCCCCGCCAATGCCTGTGGATGGTTCATACAGAAGACTTTTAACGATTGAAGCAACCGCCTTCCATTGCCACTTTCGCATTTCTTCGAACAGGAGGGCGCGTTCATGTGCGGACGCTTCGCGCTGACTGCGGCACCGGACGAGACGGCAGCCTTTATGGGTCTGGGGGAATTGGAGGCATTTCCGCCCCGCTACAATATAGCCCCCACGCAGCCCATCCTGGCCGTGCTTTCGGCGGGGTCCGTCGCGCCCGGCTGCAACCGGCCGGATCGAGTGGCGCTGCTGGTTCGCTGGGGTTTGCTTCCATCCTGGGTGAAGGACGCGCGTGACTTTCCGCTACTGTTCAACGCCCGTTCTGAAGAGGCGGCGACTAAGCCGTCCTTCAAGGCCGCCATCCGCCACCCCCGCGCGTTGGTCCCGGCGAACGGG
>QGUU01000303.1 GCA_003242525.1 Pseudomonadota bacterium
ATAACCCAGGGCTTTTTTTTTTATGCCCCAGATCTTTTCCACCACAGCCAGATTGCCAGCAGAACCACCATAATCGGTGTTGTTGGTGATGAATTTCCCGGCAGATTCCACCGCGGTGCCGTTGTAAAGCACCAGGTAGGAGGGGAACTCAAAAGCGCCGACCGACGGTCCCTTGGCTGCGTTGCCGGCAAAGCGCCCGCTGTCCGGGAGAAGACTCACGGCATAGTCGCGCAGCAGATTGGTGCCAGGAAGGGACACCTGGGCGCTTTGCCGATCGATCCTCAGCGCTTCCTTCCATGTTTCCCCATCCGAGCTGACCTTGATGGCCAGATCGTCGTCGCCCACGAGGCCGATCTCCGCCCGGCCCGACCAGTTGGACTGCATGAGCAGCGAAAGAACATTTGCCGACCCCTCCTTGTTCAGCGTGTAGCGCAGGTCGCCATTGCCGCCCTCGCTTGAGCCCAGGGCGGCCCAGAGCGCGTTGTTCACCTTGGCCGCGAACGGATTCTGGGAATCGGCCACCGTTCCGAGGCCCAGAAGGACGAGGTTCTGCAATGCGGAGTCGCTACCGGTCACTTTCTCCCAGGCATCCCCGTTCCAGAAGACAAGCACAGCCTCATCGACCACCCAGGCCCGCCAGCCAATGCGCGGGGTCAGGAATCGCCAGCCGCCTTCGCGCCGTAGCGCAATCGTGCCCTCCCGCCCTGCCCAGGTGCCGCTCGCATCGGCCGCCACTATGTAGCGCTCCCCTTCCTGCGCTTCCTCCGGCGGCTCGGAAAGGTCGCGATCCGCGACGGCACACTGCAGCAGCGTATCGATCAGATCGAGCGCCTCGTTATGGGTCACATGCTTCTGCGCCTGCGCCGGCATGATGTAAGGGAGGTCGAGGTTGGGCGTGTTTTCCATCATCCTGTCCTGTCCGCAAATGCTTGCATCAGTATGAGCGCGTATTGTTGGGGGTGGACAAACAGGGACGGCATGTGTCACTTCGATGCCGTTGGCGCGGCACCGGAAGGATGGCCGCGCCGCCATGAAGCGGCTTTTGACCTCGCGATCTCAGCATTGCTCCGGATTATTCTTCCTTCCCCCGCTCACGCCCGCAATGGCAATGCAGGCACCTTGAGAACGCCGGACTGGCACGTCCATGCAAGGGTGAGCGATGCACAAGGTTGAGAAGCTCGGCCGAGTGGCTCGAGCAGCGGAGTTGTATTTTCACACCCTGCGGCATCTGAAGCCGGTACAGTTCTATGGCAGGGCTCTGTTCCGGCTGGCCCGTCCGCGCCCGGATCTGTCGCCCCCTCCCCCGTTGGGAACCCGCAGCGCGCAATGGGTCGTGCCAGCCCGTCGCGCTCCCAGCCTTGCAGGGCCTGGGCATTTCCAGTTCCTGAACGAAAGCGGCCTGCTCATCGAGACCGGCTGGGATGATCCACGCCGCGAGAAACTATGGCGCTACAACCAGCACTATTTTGACGATCTCAACGCCCGCGACGCGCAAAACAGGCGCGACTGGCACATGGCACTCATCGGCGAGTGGATCGCCGGCAACCCACCGGGTCAGGGCACCGGTTGGGAGCCCTACCCGCTTTCGCTGCGCATGGTGAACTGGATAAAGTGGGCGCTGGCGGGAAACGAGCTGCCGCCGGACGCGATTGAGAGCCTGGCCATACAGGCCAGGTGGCTTACACGCCGGCTGGAATGGCACCTGCTGGGCAACCATCTGTTTGCCAATGCCAAGGCACTCGTTTTTGTCGGCCTTTATTTTGCCGGAGACGAAGCGAGCCGGTGGCGCGACCTGGGCTTTCGCATACTTGCGGGCGAGTTCCGGGAGCAGATCCTGCCGGATGGTGGCCAGTTCGAACGCAGCCCGATGTACCACGCCCTCGCGGTCGAAGACGTTTTGGATCTCGTAAATGTCTGCACCTGTTTTGCATCGGAGTTGAACACGGCCCAGGTCGGGCAAGTCATGCATTGGCGCGAAACAGCACCCTCCATGCTGAGATGGCTGGAGGCCATGTGCCATCCCGACGGCGAGATCGCCTTCTTCAATGACGCTGCCATCGGCATCGCGCCGGACAAGGCGGAACTGAAACGTTACGCCAGACAACTCGGCCTGAAGGCCACGGTCCGGCTTGAGGACATCGTCTGGCTTCGCGATAGCGGCTACGCCCGGCTTGCCCGCGAGCCGGCCGTGTTGATCGCCGATGTCGGGCCCGTGGGGCCGGACTATCTGCCTGGACACGCCCACGCAGATACGCTGAGCTTCGAATTTTCACTGCATGGACAGCGCATCATCGTAAATTCAGGCACGTCCCAATATGGATCGGGTGCCGAGCGTTTACGCCAACGGGGTACGGCAGCGCACTCGACGCTGGTGCTTGACGGCTGCGATTCCTCGCAGGTGTGGAGCGGCTTCAGGGTTGGCCGCCGAGCCAGACCCTTCGACGTGGAGGTGACCGAGACTGCAAGGGCGTTGCTGCTGCAAGCCGCACATGATGGCTACACGCGCCTGCACGGCCGCCCGATACATCACAGGGAGTGGCAACTGGCAAAAGGAGAGCTGAAGGTTCGCGATACAGTCAGCGGTGCCGGGGGCCATCGCGCCGAAATCTTGTTCCATCTGGCGCCCGGTTTGGTGCCGATGCAGACCGACGAAAGGACATGGCAAATCTGCAGCAAGGCAACGCGCGGCATTCATGCCACGGTCGAGTTCGATGCTGCGGACGTCAAGAAGATACAATCCTCCTGGCATCCTCAATTCGGGCTCACCCTCCCCTCCTGGGCCTTGAGCGCGTCCCTCTCGGGCCCCTGCCCCCTTGAGCACCAAACGGTTTTCCGTTGGGGCGACCTGTGAAGATACTCATCCTCAGCTTCTACTTTCCGCCCGACCTCAGCGCCGGCTCCTTCCGCGCGAAAGCCTTGGTCGACGCGCTTCGCGAGGTCATGCCGAATGACCTAGCCATAGATGTCATTACGACCATGCCAAACAGGTATCACAGCCTTCTCGAGGACGCTCCCCGCGAGGAAACGGACGGCGCTGTGACAATCAGGCGTATCAGCCTTCCCGGTCACAAAAGCGGCATGGCAGACCAGGCCCGATCCTTTGCCGCCTATGCCCGACAGGTCCGCAGGCTGACAGCCGATGCCCGGTGGGACGCGGTGGTCGCGACCTCCTCTCGCCTCATGACCGCAGCGCTTGGCATGCACGTGGCCCGTCGCGCGGGTGCGCCGCTCTATCTCGACATTCGAGACCTGTTCACCGACACGATGCAGGACGTACTCGCCACCAGTCCGCTGCGCGTGCTTTTGCCTGGCTTCCGCCTGCTCGAGCGCCAGACATTGCGGCGGGCAAGGCGCGTCAATCTGGTTTCTGCCGGCTTCCTTCCACATGTGAAGGCCATCGCGCCCCAACACGACTATCGTGTCTTCACTAACGGGATTGATGATGAATTTCTGAACCGGAATAACTGGACCGCCGACAAGAAAAGCGGCGCGCGCCCCCTGGTTCTCTATGCCGGCAACATTGGCGAAGGCCAGGGCCTGCACAGGATTTTGCCGCAGGCCGCACGCCTTGTCGGAGACCGGGCCCGCTTCCGGGTGATCGGCGACGGAGGCCGCCGCCGCCAGTTGGAAGAGGCATTGGCGGCTGCGGGAGTAGACAATGTCGAGCTCCGTGCCCCCGTGCCTCGCGCAATACTCATGCAGCACTATGAAGAAGCAGACATACTTTTCCTGCACCTCAACGACCACCGGGCATTCCACAAGGTCCTGCCTTCGAAGCTTTTCGAATATGCGTCCACCGGTAAAAAATTGCTGGCCGGAATTGGCGGCTATGCGGCCGATTTCGCGAGTACCGAGATACCCGATGCGGAAGTCTTCACGCCCTGCGACGCAGCGGGGATGAGTGCGGCCCTCGAACGTTTGATCAGGGCGGACCCGCCGACCGATCGCCAGGCATTCCGCGAAAAATATGCCCGCAGGGCGATCATGCGGCAAATGGCCGAAGACATTTTGGATATGGCAAGGAAGGGCTAGGGCCTCCTTGGCCCTAGCGCTCGGCTGCCACCCGATCGCCCTGGCCCCGGCCGAGCGCAGTGGCAATGA
>QGUU01000304.1 GCA_003242525.1 Pseudomonadota bacterium
GTCGGATAGGGCTTCACCGTCGAGTCCGTGTAGGTCTGGCTCGAATAGTTGAAGTGAGTGGTTGACCCCTGCACGCCAAGTGTCTTGCCGGCAAGGTCCTCCTTGGTCACGCCCTTGATGTCGGTGTCCTTGGGAGCGATGATCGCCGGCGGCGTGTTGTAGTATTTGTTCGTGAAATCGACTTGCTGGGCACGCTCAGGCGTGATCGACATGGACGCGATGATGGCGTCAAACTTGCCCGCCTGAAGCGCAGGGATGATGCCGTCCCAGTCCTGCGTGACGAACTCGCATTTGACCTTCATCTCGTCGCAAAGTGCCCGGGCTATGTCGATGTCGAAGCCTTCGAGCTTCCCGTCTGCGGTCAGGTTGTTGAACGGTGGATAGGCGCCTTCAGTGCCGATTTTCAGAACCTGGTCCTGTGCATGGGCGGTGCCCAGCATCAGCATTGCGGCCGATGCCGCAAGCGCGATACGCATTCCAATACGCATTTGATCCTCTCTAGTATGGTTTAGCCGCCGGCAAGCGGCTTCCGGGAACGGTGCCCCGCGACCGTTCGCTGGGCAGATACTCCCACTGTTTTTGCCGAGAAAGCAACTGTAAAAAAGCAGGCTAGCCCAGCCTTGGTGTGCTGGAACTTTCCCCAGAAAAGCGGCCCGGAGCCTGACGTTGGGGAAGTTCCATAGTGTTCTCGACGAAATCGGCTATGGCCGAAATATTGTCCAGGTCGAACACCGGCAGCGCCTCGCCCGGCTGGGGAGTGTCCGCTGCCACAGCGACGATATTGGGATCGTGGATCGAAAGAGGCTCCCGGCTTTTCGCGTCGCGGCGGCGTGCCTCTATCTTCTTGTGGCTTTCGTGCTTGTAACCCTCGACGACGATGAGGTCGGCGGGCGCCATACGTGCAAGGATAGCTGCGAGCGGCGGCTCCTCCTCGGTACGCAACTCATGCATCAACGCCCAGCGGCGAGAGGAGACGATAGCCACCTCGGTGGCGCCGGCCTGGCGATGGCGGAATGAATCGGTGTCTTCCTTGTCGATGTCGAAGTCATGGTGCGCGTGTTTTACTGTCGAGACTTTCCAGCCGCGGCGAACCAGTTCCGCCACCAGCTTTTCCGTCAGCGTCGTCTTGCCGGAATTCTTCCAGCCGGTGATGCCGAATATGCGTTGCGTCATGATCTCATGGCCTGCGCCAGGCGCGCGGCCTCCGTAAGGTCGGAAGGTGTGTTGACATTGAAGAACGGATCATAGGAGCCGTTCGCAATCTGCTGAAGCTCAAAATCCACCTCGACATGGTCATGCCGGTCGATAAATGCGCCGACCTTTCTCTCGTCCTCGTCGAGGAGGGCGCTTCGCAGGCTTGCGGCGAGGCCGACTGGCCACAGGGCAAAGGTGGGGTGCCTTCTGCCGGCCGAGCATGCCACCGCGATTCGCTGCTCCCGCCCCTCCGTCGCCGCAAAAAGGCGATCGGCAAGGTTCATTGGAAAGAACGGAGAGTCGGCTGCAACCGTCAGGATGCGGCGGGCATCAGTGCTCGCACTGGCCCATTCCAGGCCCGCCAATATGCCTGCGAGCGGACCGGCAAAACCTTCGACGGAATCCTGCACCACTGGCAGAGCGAAGGCCGCCAGCCGTGCCGGATCGCCGTTCGCATTGATGGCGACGGCGCTGACCTGCCCTTGCAGACGATCCATGACGTGGGCAAGCAGCGGCCGCCCTTCGAGCATGGCCAGCGGCTTGTCGCCGCCCCCCATCCGCGTTGAAAGACCGCCCGCCAAAATAATCCCTGCAATCGAGTGTTTCATTGCCCGGCTCGGACAGATTCGTCGCCGGCTATATGCCGTCCGGGGGCATGTCGGGTCCAGAGCTTTCGGTGACAGGGCGCCACCGGCCAACCACGCGTTCGCGATAAAGTGTGTAGAGGCCCGAGGCCACGATGATGGCCGATCCCATAATCATTGCCGAGTCCGGGAAGTCGCCGAAGATCACGATGCTCAGCGCAATCGCCCATAACAAGGCGGTGTATCGGAACGGTGCGATGAAGGAAATGTCGCCGACACGCATTGCCATGATAATGAACTGATAGCCGATCAGGACCAGCACCGCGGCAAGCGCCAGGTAGAGGACCATGCTGGGCTGCATCGGTGTCCAGCCGCCCATGGCCGGAAGCAGGGCGGCTCCGAGGATCGTTATAGCGATCGAAGTGACGGCCGAAACGAGAAGCGACGGAATGGCCTCCGGTATTCGCCGTGTCGTAAGGTCCCTTACCGCGCAGAACAGCACACAGGCCAGCACCAGTAGCGAATGGACGCTAAAACCCTCTACGCCCGGCCGCACGACGATCAGCACGCCGATAAAGCCGACTGAAATCGCCAGCCAGCGCCGCCAGCCAACACCTTCGCCGAGGAAAAGTGCCGCACCCATGGCTACCGCGAGCGGCAGGGCCTGCAGAATGGCCGACACATTGGCGAGAGGCAGATGCTGTAGCGCCAGCAGGAAGGTCAGCGTACCGGCTGCGTCGCCTGCAACCCGCAGCATCACCATGGAATCAAACGCATGGCGAAGCTGAATCAGCGCCCCGCTCTGCCAGGCAATGACGCCTACCAGCATGCTGGCGAAGACACCCCGCACCAGCATGACCTGCGCCATGTTCATCGAGTCCGATACAAACTTGGCGATCGCGTCGTTGACGGTGAACGCCGCCATGGAGATGACCATGAACAAGGCGCCGCGCAGGTTGGGGGAAAGAGCCAAGGCCGGTTTCGCTTTCTCGGTTGCCGGCTGTTGCCAGGCAAGGGGACCGCTACAATCAGCCCGAAAAAGTCAGCAACGTCAAACCTCTGGGCCAAGAACTTGCCGGGTGTGGCGCGAAGAATCCCGTTCCGATTGGCCGGCTCTGGGCTGCCCCGTGATGCAAGCGGACGAGAAGCGGGTCTGGCGGAAGATCAGCCGCCGGTGACGCTCATATGGCGCGCGACCGACGGGCGGTTGGTACGGCGGTCGATGACGAAGTCATGGCCCTTGGGTTTGCGGCCGATAGCTTCGTCGATTGCCTTGGAGACCAACTCGTCGCCCTCCGACGCACGCAGTGGCGCTCGCAGATCCGCGGCATCTTCCTGGCCCAGGCACATGTAAAGGGTGCCTGTGCAGGTCAGCCGGACGCGATTGCAGCTCTCACAGAAATTGTGCGTCATCGGAGTGATGAAACCAAGACGTCCCCCGGTTTCGGCCACTTCGACGTAACGGGCTGGGCCGCCTGTTTTGTAGGGAATATCCCGCAACGTGAATTGCCGCTCCAGCCGCGCGCGCATGAGTGAGAGCGGCAGGTACTGGTCGGTGCGATCGGCGTCGATTTCGCCCATCGGCATGGTTTCGATGAGCGTCAGGTCCATGCCACGGCCGTGGGCCCAGCGCAGCATCTCCGGAATCTCTTCATCGTTGAAGCCTTTCAGGGCCACGGCGTTAAGCTTCACCTTGAGGCCGGCCGCCTGGGCTGCGTCAATACCGGCCATCACCTTGTCGAGGTGGCCCCAGCGCGTGATCTGGTGAAACTTGCCTGGGTCAAGCGTGTCGAGCGACACGTTTATGCGCTTTACACCGTAATCGGCAAGTTCGCTGGCGAACCGTGCAAGCTGCGAGCCGTTGGTGGTCAGCGTCAACTCTTCCAGGGCGCCGCTTTTAAGGTGGCGCGAAAGCTCGCGAACGAGATGCATCACGTTCTTGCGAACCAGCGGTTCACCGCCAGTGAGCCGGAGCTTCTTTACGCCTTTCTGGATGAAGACCGTGCAGAGCCGGTCCAGTTCTTCCAGCGAAAGCAGGTCGCGCTTCGGCAGGAAGGTCATGTCCTCGGCCATGCAATAGGTGCAGCGGAAGTCGCAGCGGTCGGTAACCGACACACGCAGATAGGTGATCCTGCGACCGAACGGGTCGATCATGTCCATGCGACGCTCAGCTCCGCTGCACAACAGCGTTATATATCGCTATGTGATACGCAGGGGCAATGCGTTCAAGGTAGGGCCAGCCGGCGGATGCCTCCGTTCCAGGGCCGCAAGCGTCGCGGGCGGGAAAAGTGGCAGGCCCCAACCCCTTTCTT
>QGUU01000305.1 GCA_003242525.1 Pseudomonadota bacterium
AAATTCGCCATGCCTTGGCGAGGGCAACGGAGGCCGCCGTGGGAGGAGGCGGTTGCGTGAGGCGTGTAAGCCCTACAGGCAGTATGGAGATGGCGGTGAAGGCGATGCCAATCAGCGGAGCGGCGGCCGTTTCGATGTCTATCAGCGCCAGCGTGTAGTAGCCGATGCCCAATGCCCCGATATAGGCGAGATAGAACACCGCCATGACCCGGCCGCGAATTGCATTTTCAACCGCATCGTTCAGCCAGCTTTGGGCGACGATGAAAAGGCCGCATATTGCGAAGCCGTAGAGTCCTCGCGCCGTGATCCATAGAACCGGATACGGGCCCATGCCGATGACGGTATTGGAAAGCGCGATCAGCGCCGACAGCACCATGAAGGCACGGGCGTGGCCGACGCGTCGAACCAGAGGGCCGGTGAGCAGGCAGCCCGCCAGACCGCCGGCTGAAAGGCCGGTCACGATCAGTCCCGCCCAGGTGGGATCAAAGCCTTCCGCGCCCAGTCGAACCGGAATGTAGGCGAACATCAGCCCGTTGCCGATCGCCACCAGCGCCATCGAAACGATTACGCTGGCTATGGCCACGAGCGGCGTAGGCGGATTGCCCTGCGGCTGTGTGGTGGTCTGCTTCCGGTCTTCGGCGGCTGTCGTCATGAAGGGAGATTGCCTGCGCTTCCGGGAAAAGACGGCCGTAAAAGCGACATCGGCGAGCGGCGCGCAGCCAATTCTGTAGCCCCTATCCTGTGGCGGCCTGCCTGAGTGCGGTCGATGACAGCGTCGAGCGCGGTCCGTGGATGAAGGTCCAAGCCGGGGCCTTCATGCGCGCAAGCAGTGCGGCGTCGCGTTCGTCTACCCGTGCGTAATCGAAGGTTTTTGCCGCAACGGATGAAAGAAGCGACAGCGTCGAACCTGGTCGGTCAATCACCGCCAGTGGAAAGGTGAGCATGATTTCGCGCCAGTTCTGCCAGCGGTGGAAGTCACGCAGCGAATCGGCACCCATGATCCAGACAAAATCCACGCCAGGCTTGCGGGCGCGCACGAGGGCAAGCGTATCGGCCGTGTAGCGTATCCGATACGCAGCCTCGAAGGCTGTCACTTTGATGCGCGGGTTGCTCGTGATCTCTTCCGAAAGCCGGATACGTTCGGACAGCGGCGCAAGTTCGCTTCTGGATTTCAGCGGATTGCCCGGCGTCACCATCCACCAGAGCTGGTCGAGCTGCAGCCGCCGCAGCGCGATCTCCGCGACCAGGACATGACCTGCATGCGGTGGATTGAACGAGCCGCCGAACAGGCCAACCTGCATGCCTTTCTCCACATGGGGCATGCGCAGATAGGATGCTGCAGGCTCATCCCCCGGCTCGGCAGGGCCCGTGGTCGGCACAGGGGGATCGGAGGGGCCGGCTTTCACGGTTGGCAGAGGCCGGCGCGCCCGCTCCTCCCCGAACGAGGGGGAGGTTCCGAGCAAGGCAGGACACAGATCGGGCAGGCGGCCGGAAAGGCGTGACCGCGCGAAGCAATGAGCAGACCGGGTCTGCGCGCCGCCTTTGGTGGACGGGGCGCCCGCGTCACGGCCGCACCTGCCCCGAGCCGCGCACGCGATACTTGAACGAGGTGAGTTGCTCCACGCCGACCGGCCCGCGTGCATGCATCTTGCCGGTGGCGATACCGATTTCCGCACCCATGCCGAATTCGCCGCCGTCGGCAAACTGCGTGGAGGCGTTGTGAAGCAGGATGGCCGAGTCGATTTCGTTGAAGAATCGCTCCACCACGCTCTCGTCTTCGGCGATGATCGCCTCGGTGTGGTGTGAAGAGAAGGTTTCGATATGCTCGATTGCCTCGCTCACCCCCTCGACCATCTTTACCGAAATGATGGCGTCGAGATATTCGGTCGCCCAGTCCGCACTCGTGGCGGGTTCGGCATCGGGGAAGGCCTTGCGGACCTCTTCGTCGCCACGGATCAGGCAGCCGGCCTCGCGCAGGGCGGAAAGCAGGGGCGCCAGATGCGTCGAGGCTGCCGTGCGGTCGATAAGCAGCGTCTCGGCCGCACCGCAAATGCCGGTGCGGCGCATCTTCGCGTTGACGATGATTTTCTTTGCCATTTCGAGGTCGGCCGACCTGTCCACATAGACATGCACGATGCCTTCCAGATGTGCAAAGACGGGAACCCGCGCCTCGGCCTGCACCCTCTCCACGAGGCTGCGGCCGCCCCTGGGCACGATCACGTCGAGATTGCCGTCCAGGCCCTTCAGCATTTCGCCGACTGCCGCGCGGTCCGCCACCGGCACGATCTGAATGGCGTCCACGGGCAGGCTGGCCGCTTGCAGGCCTCGCACCAGGCAGGCATGGATGGCCGCCGAGGAGTTCAACGAATCCGATCCGCCGCGCAGTATGACGGCATTGCCTGCAGCAAGGCAGAGCGCGCCCGCATCAGCCGTGACGTTCGGCCGGCTTTCGAAGATCACGCCGATGACGCCCAGCGGCGTGCGCACCCGTTCGATCTTCAGGCCGTTAGGGCGTTCCCACGCGGCCATGACCTGTCCGATCGGGTCCGGCAGCGCGGCGATCTGGCGCACGCCGTCCGCCATGGCGCCTATGCGCTCCGGCGTCAGTTTCAGGCGGTCGAGAAAGGAGCCTGCGAGCCTCGCCTGCGTGGCCTTTTCCATGTCGATCGCATTCGCGGCAAGGATTGTCTCCTCGTCGGCGATGATGGCGTCGGCCATGGCTTCCAGGGCGCTGCGCTTCGCCGATGAAGAGGCGTTTGCCAGCGGTCTCGCGGCGGCGCGGGCGCGGCGGCCCAATTCCACCATCAACCGCGTGACGTCCTCGCCCTTTTCATGCAGTTTGAGCATGGCTGATCCCATCCTCCGGGGTGTGCCCCGTTATGACAAGGTCGTCGCGGTGGATCATGGCAGACCGCGCTTCATAGCCGAGCACGGTTTCGATCTCGGCCGTTTTCTTCCCTGCGATCCTTACGGCATCGGCGGCGTCGTAGGCAACCAGTCCCCGCGCGATCTCGTGCCCGTCCCGGGAGAGCACCGCCACGGTATCGCCGCGTGAGAAATTGCCCTCCACGACCTTCACGCCGGCCGGCAGGAGGGATTTTCCCGAGAGCAACGCATTGACGGCGCCCTCGTCGACCGTGAGCCGGCCGCTTGGCTCGAGTTGACCTGCAATCCAGGTCTTGTAGCCCTTCACCGGGTGGTTGCTGGGCTTGAAAAGCGTGAAGCGTTCTCCGCGCTCGATGGCCATGAGCGGCGACAGTCGCGTACCGGCGGTAATGACCATGGCCGTGCCGGCAGCAGTGGCAATCTTGCCGGCGTCGAGCTTGGTGCGCATGCCGCCGCGCGACAGTTCGGACGCCGCTGCCCCCGCCATGGCCTCGATGCGCGGCGTGATGCGCTCGACCACCGGCAGGAACGCCGCGGTCGGATCGCGCGCCGGCGGGGCTGTGTAAAGTCCGTCTATGTCGGACAGCAGGATGAGGAGGTCAGCACCCATCATCGTGGCAACACGGGCGGCAAGCCGGTCATTGTCGCCATAGCGGATTTCCGATGTCGCCACGGTATCGTTCTCGTTGATGACCGGAACCGCCTTCATCTTGAGAAGGGTCGAGATCGTGGCGCGGGCGTTGAGGTAGCGGCGGCGCTCCTCCGTGTCGCCAAGCGTGAGCAGGATCTGCCCGGATCTGAGCCCGTTGCAGGCCAGTGCCTGCGACCACGCGCCGGCCAGCGCGATCTGGCCGACCGCCGCCGCTGCCTGGCTTTCCTCCAGCTTCAGCGCCTTGCGTCCAAGTCCCAAAATGGTGCGGCCCAGCGCAATGGCCCCGGAGGACACCACAAGAATTTCCGCACCATCGGCCGAAAGCTTGCCTATGTCGGAAGCGAGTGACGCCAGCCAGTCCTGCTTGAGGCCGGACGAGCGGTCTACCAGCAGCGCCGATCCGATTTTGACCGTGATGCGGCGATATTTGCGCAACGAGAACGTGCTCATGGCCGGCCCTAGATCTTCCATCGATCGTCGGACTGCACGACCTCGCCTGCGCGCGCCTCCTCAACGACCGCTATGAGCGCGCGCAGAGCCTTTTCCGTC
>QGUU01000306.1 GCA_003242525.1 Pseudomonadota bacterium
ACGCAGAGGCGGTCGCCCTCATCGTAAGCCTGCTTTTCGGCGGCGATCCAGCCGCGCCGGTTGCGCCGATCGAGCGCCCGCTTTCGCCGCTGGAGCTGGATGTCGTCACCCAAGTCTTCGAGCAGATCGCCCAGGCCGTGAACGGCTCCGGCGAGCGTTCCTTCAACCTGAAGCTGCCAGTGCCGCAGGCAATCTCCGGTGTGGAGATGGCCAAGCATCGTCTCCGTGACGGGCCTGCCGTGCGCATCACCCTGGGGATCGTCACGCCGGGAGCGCGAGGAACCATCAACCTGATCATGCCACAGCGCGTACTTCTGAAGTATCGTGGTGGCGCCGGCACGCCTTCCGGGGAAACAATTCCCGGGGACGACTGGCGCATGCGCTTTTCGCAGGAAGTCATGCGCTCGACGGTCACGCTGGAGGCGACGATGCCGTTGTCGCGGATGACATTGGGCCAGCTCGCCCAGCTCAGGCCCGGTCAGGTGATCGAGATAGAGCAATCCGCTCAGGCAAACGCCCAGCTGTCCGCCCGCGACCGCACCCTGTTTGTGTGCGAGTTCGGAAAACTGGGGCAGAATTACACGGTCCGGATCAGGCATCCCTACGATGCCGGTCAGGATTTCATGGACAGCCTGAGCGCAGGCTGATGAACCATATGGCCCGCACGGGAGAACAAGCATGAACAAGACCAGCCCGGAAGCCGACTTCAACGCGCCCGATGAGCAACTCGACCGCGCCATCGAGGAACTGCGCGGCGTGCTCAAGGAAGAGGAAAAGCGCTCCAGCGCCGAGGCGCAGGGTACAGCTTCTGGTTCTCGCCCCTCCGACAGCATCATCATGAACATCCCCGTTGAGGTTCAGATCGTGCTGGGCTCGGCGGAAATGCCCGTCTCGGAGCTTATGGCCTTGCAGAAGGGCTCCACCGTGGCATTGAACCGGCGCATCGGTGAACCGGTGGATATCGTGGTCAATGGACGGCACATTGCCCGCGGGGAGATAACGGTCCTCGAAAGCGATCCCTCCCGCTTCGGTATCCGCCTCACGGAAGTGATCGCAACGGCGAGGAGCGCCTGACGGTGACAACATGCCTCAGCGGCCGGATGCGAGGGTGGAAGGAATGAACCAGCAGTCGCTGACCCTGACGCGGCCGCAGAAAGCCGCCGCGATCCTGGTTGCGATGGGCAAGCCGTCGGCCAGCCGTCTCCTCAAGTTCTTCAAGCAGGAGGAACTGAAGTCACTTATCGAGGGCGCGCGCATGTTGCGTACGATCCCCCAGGCGGACCTGGAACGGATCGTAGCCGAGTTCGAGGCCGAGTTCACGGAAGGGGCGGGCCTGATCGATTCCGCCGATCAGATGGACAGGATCCTCAACGAGTCGCTGTCACCGGAAGAAGTCCGTGCGATCATGGATGGACGGCAACCGGAGACCGGGCAGGACAGCCCGCCACCTGTCTGGCCGGAACTGGAAAAGCTTGAGCCTGCGCGGCTCGGCGCATTCCTGGCCGGCGAGCATGTGCAGATCTCCGCGATGGTACTGTCCAGGCTGGCGCCGCGTGTCACGGCCGATGTCCTGCTGACGCTCGAAAAGCCGCTGCGTATCGAGGTCATGAAGCGAATGATGACGCTCGGCAACGTGCCCGCAGCGGCGGAGGAGATCGTCGAAAATCAGATTCGCAGCCGGGTTCTGGGGGAGACTTCCAGTCAAAACGCGTTGGCAGGGCAAGTGCGCGTAGCTAGCGTGCTCAACGAGATGGAAAAGTCGCATCTCGACGAGGTCATGCAGGACCTCGAGGAGGCTGGCACCCCGGATCTGGAGGAAGTCCGGTCCCGCGTCTTCACTTTCGACGACATTCCGGCGCTGTCTCAGAGGGCGCGTGTGCAGGTGTTTGACAGCATGTCGACCGAAACCATCACCCTTGCGCTACGTGGGGCTCCAGCGGAACTCGTTGAAGCAGTGCTTTCATCCATAGGCCCGCGCTCGCGCCGCATGGTCGAAGCCGAACTGGCGCAGCGCAACGACAATGTGACGGTGGCCGACATTGCCAATGCCCGCAGGGAAGTGGCTTCCACGGTTCTTCGCCTTTCGCAGGAAGGCGCATTCGAGCTGCCTTCGGCGTCCAGCGCCGACGCGGCCTGACTTCTCTGAGCGGCTTCGCGGACCATGGCCGAAGGGGCCGACAAGGAATCCAAAACCGAGGAAGCGACCGAAAAGAAGGTCCGCGACACCATCGAGAAGGGCAAGCTGCCGCATTCTCGCGAAGTCGCGCTCTTTGCCTCCTTTGTCGCCATCCTTGTCTTCATTGTCTTCTACGCCAGGGATGCGATCGTAGGCCTGGGCATGTTCCTGTCGGTGTTCCTGGAAAAGCCCGAGGACTGGCCGATAGATAGCGGCGCCGACGTCATCCTGCTCTACAGAATCGTCATCATCGAGATCGGCAAGGCCCTTGCCATGCTCCTGATCCTGCTGGCCACGGCGGGTATCGGCGCTTCCGTATTCCAGAACATGCCGCAATTCGTCGGGGAGCGCATCCGCCCACAGCTTTCGCGCATCTCCATCGCCCAGGGCTGGAAGCGCCTGTTCGGTTTGCAGGGGTTTGTGGAGTTCCTCAAGTCGCTGGCCAAGCTGGGCTTCGTCTGCGCGGTGCTGGCACTGACCTTTTCAGGGGAACACCTCAGGCTGCTGTCGGGCATGATCACCAACCCGTATGAATACAGCGGGGTGATCCGGTCGACGGCAGTCGACATACTGACGGTGATCGTCCTCATCATGGGCGCCATCGCGGCGGCCGACATCGTCTGGTCGCGCTTCAGCTGGCGGCAGGACATGCGCATGACCCGCCAGGAGGTGAAGGACGAGCTCAAGCAGTCGGAAGGCGACCCGATCGTGAAATCGCGCATAAGGTCGGTTGCGCGGGATCGCGCCCGCCGGCGCATGATGACGGCTGTTCCAAGGGCGACGCTGGTGATCGCCAACCCGACCCACTACTCGATTGCACTCAAATATGTGCGGGAGGAAGATTCCGCGCCGGTGGTGCTTGCAAAGGGCCAGGACCTGCTCGCCTTGAGGATCCGCGAGATCGCAGCCGAGCATGGAATTCCTATTTTCGAGGACGTTGCGCTCGCTCGCTCCATGTACAAGCAAGTTTCGGTCGATAGTGTGATACCGCCGCAATTCTACCAGGCCGTGGCGGAGCTGGTGCGGATTGTCTACGCGAAGAAAAAGGTGTCATGAACCGACAGCCGCATGCCAGTTCCCGCGAGATCATCCTCGCGCGCGCCATCGAACCGGTGGTCGCCGAGTTGAGGATGGTCGATGTCGCCGACTACATCGCCTTCATCAGGCTGGAGCATTTCGCCTGCCTGTCCGACCTGGTGGAATCGGCGGCCGAACTTTATTTCATGCCCGGAACCCTGCGCCTTGGCCATGGCGGAGAAGCACATGTGGACTGGGGCGGCAATCCGCGCATCGTGCTCGACCTGGAATTCAGGCCGCCCGGCGTGACGGTCTATTTCCAACTCATTCTGACAGAGCACAACGCTTCGGTCGTGCTGAACTACATTTCGTTCGGGGAGCCGCACGACGATCCGGACCACAACACCGAATTGCTGCGCCAGAAGCTGGAGGGCGCACGAATCCGAAAGAGGGAAGCGATCGGTTAGCGGTGAGCGGGCGATCAGAAAGCCGGTATCACGGCCGCCATTTTCCGCCGTCAGCCCTTAGTCGATCAGTCCCAATCGCAGCGCCTTGGCCACCGCCTGGGTGCGGTTGACGGCGTTGAGCTTCTGTGCCGACTGGGTGAGATACTGGTTTGCCGTGTGAACGGAAAGCTTGAGCAGGCGGGCGATCTCTTCACTGGTGTGGCCATTGGCCGTAAGCTTGAGGCATTCCAGCTCTCTTTTCGACATGGAGCGCCAGCGGCCGTTATCGCCTGGACGGATGCGCGCGACGGCCGCGAATAGCGAGAAACAGCGGGCGTGGGCGTCATAAAGCGTTTCCTGCTTCAAAGCCCGTTCTATGTCCAGAAATACGGCCAGGCCGCACTGGCCGCGTTCGGCAT
>QGUU01000002.1 GCA_003242525.1 Pseudomonadota bacterium
GTATAAGAGCAAGGGCCTATGCCGCCGCCCGCCATGCCGAGATCGCCGCAGTCGCGGAAAGCGTGCTGGGCCGGCGGGTTCCCTGCCTTTATGGCGGTTCCGTCAATCCGCACAATTGCGCCGAACTCATCGCCTGCCCGCATGTTGACGGGCTGTTCATCGGCCGCTCCGCCTGGACCGTAGAGGGTTATCTGGACATCCTCTCGCGTTGCGCGGCCACTTTGTGAAGGAGACCAACATGAAACTTGCAATCGCAGGAGACAGCGCCGGCGAAGGCCTCGCCAGGATCCTCGCCGACTATCTGAAGGACAAGCATGAGGTTTCGGAAGTATCGCGCACCGATGCCGGCCCGGACCCGTTCTATGCAAACCTGTCCGACCGCGTCGCCAGTGAAGTTCTGGCCGGGAAATATGATCGCGCCATCCTGATTTGCGGCACTGGCATCGGGGTGTGCATCGCAGCCAACAAGGTGCCCGGAATTCGCGCCGCGCTTACCCACGATACCTATTCGGCACAGCGCGCGGCGCTATCCAACAACGCCCAGATCATCACCATGGGTGCGCGCGTCATCGGTCCCGAACTGGCCAAGGCGATTGCCGATGCATATCTGCAGGAGACCTTTGACCCGAAGGGCCGTTCCGCCGGGAATGTCGCCGCCATAGATGAGGTCGACGCCAAGTACAATGCCCGCTAAAAGGCCGTGAGGGACACACCCCTCACAGTCTCCAACAGGGCAGGAACAAGGCATCCATGGCACGAATAACGCTTCGCCAGCTTCTCGATCATGCAGCCGAACACGGCTACGCCGTTCCGGCGTTCAACATCTCCAACATGGAGCAGGGGCTGGCGATCATGGCCGCCGCCAACGCCACGAGATCCCCGGTCATCATCCAGGCGAGCCGCGGCGCGCGCGCCTATGCGGGCGACCGCGTACTTGCGCGCCTGATCGACGGGCTTACGGAAATGTATCCAGACATTCCCGTTTGCATGCATCTCGACCACGGCAACAACCTTGCCACCTGCGTCACCGCCATCCAGAACGGCTTCACCTCCGTGATGATGGACGGCTCGCTGAAGGAGGATGGCAAGACGCCAGCCGATTACGACTACAATGTCGCAATCACCCGGCAGGTTGTAGACGTCGCACATGCGGCCGGCGTCTCGGTCGAAGGCGAGATCGGCGTGCTCGGCTCGCTGGAAACCGGCATGGGCGACCAGGAGGACGGCCATGGCGCCACCGGCAAGCTCAGCGAGAACCAGTTGCTTACCGATCCGGCCGAAGCGGAGAAGTTTGTTTCCGAAACGGGCGTCGACGCGCTGGCCGTTGCGATGGGCACCAGTCACGGAGCCTACAAGTTCTCCCGCAAGCCGGACGGCGACATTCTGGCCATGCATGTGATCGAGGAAATTCACCGCCGCCTGCCGAACACGCATCTCGTCATGCACGGCTCATCCTCGGTCCCTGAAGACCTGCAGAAGATCATCAACGCCTATGGTGGCGATATCAAGCCAACCTGGGGTGTCCCGGTGGAGGAAATCCAGCGCGGCATCAAGAGCGGCGTGCGCAAGGTCAATATCGACACCGACAACCGCCTCGCAATGACCGCTGCCATCCGCAAGACCATGGCCGAGGACCCGTCGGAATTCGATCCGCGGAAATATCTCAAGCCGGCAATGGCAATGATGACCGAGGTCTGCAAGGCCCGCTTCGAGGCATTCGGCACAGCAGGCAATGCCGACCGAATCCGCCCCCTCCCCCTGGAGGCGATGGCCAGGCGCTACTGACATCGAAAGAGGCGCTTGCCCGGTCGGGGCAAGCGCCTCTAATCTGCCGCCGATTACCAGGGAGGACTGTATGAGCCTGACGCAGAAGCTCATCAATGACGGCAATGCGGCGGTTGACGAAATGCTGGCCGGTATCATGGCGGCGCATCCGGACCATCTGTGGCGGCCGGACCACGCGCCGCGGGCAGCCGTGGCGAAGAATGGACCACGTCCCGGCAAGGTCGCCATAGTGGTCGGTGGCGGCTCGGGTCATGAGCCGACCTTTCTGGGCTATGTCGGCAAGGGGTTGGCCGACGCCTGCGCGGTCGGCAACGTCTTTGCTTCTCCTCCGCCTCAGCCAGCCGTGGATGCTGCCCTTGCAGCCAATGGCGGCGCCGGCGTTCTTTTCCTTTATGGCAACTATGCCGGCGACGTCATGAATTTCGACATGGCGTCCGAACTGCTGGAAATGGAAGGTGTGGAAGTACGTACGGTGTTGACCACCGACGACATTGCCTCCGCCCCGCGCGACCAGCGCGAGAAACGTCGCGGGGTTGCCGGCAATGTCTTCATCTTCAAGGCAGCGGGCGCGGCCGCCGACCTGATGATGCCTATCGACGAAGTAGAGCGCGTCGCGCGCCATGCCAACGACCGCACCTTCACCATGGGGGTTGCCCTGTCCTCCTGCTCCCTGCCCCAGACACGAAGGCCTAGTTTCGATCTGCCCATGGGCGAAATGGAAATCGGTATGGGCATTCATGGCGAACCGGGTGTCAGGCGCGGACCGCTGCGCACGGCCAACGAGGTCGTGGACGAGATCATGGACGCCATTCTCGCCGAGATGAATGCACCCGCCGGCGACCGGGTGGCTGTGCTGGTGAACTCGCTTGGTTCCACACCCCTCATGGAGCTTTACATAATGAATGCGCGGGTGGCCGAACGCCTGCGCAGCGCCGGCCTGACCGTGCACCGAACCCTCGTCGGCCCCTATTGCACGTCTCTGGAGATGGCAGGCGCCTCGATCACCGTCATGCATCTCGACGACGAATTGCAGCGGCTGCTCGACCATCCCTGCGACTGCGCGATGTTCAGGCAGGGGTGAGCCATGGACTTCACCACGGGCGATCTCAAGAACCTTTTCGTTGCCATGGCGGCACGCATGACGGCCGAACGGGACAAGCTATGCGCCTTGGACGGCGTGATCGGCGATGCGGACCACGGCATTGCCATGGAACAGGGCACGAAGGCCGCCGCCGACGCCGCGCAAGCAGCAGACGGCACTCTCCAGGATGTCTTCAATGCCGCCGCCAAGGGGTTCCTCAATGCGGTCGGCGCCTCCTCCGGACCGCTTTATGCCACGGCCCTTCTGCGCGCCGGCAAGGCGGCGGGACCTCGCGCTTCCATGCCGCGCGATGAACTGCGCGCGGCGATCGCCGCGATGCGCGAAGGAATTGCCCAGCGCGGCAAGGCAGAACCCGGCCAGAAGACCATGTTGGATGCGTGGGCACCAGCAGCCGATGCTGCCTCCGCCGGCGAAACCGCTGATGCGATTGCGGCTGCGGCCAGGCAGGGCGCCGAAGCGACGCGCGACATGGTGGCAGCGCTGGGGCGTGCAGCCCGCCTCGGTGAGCGCTCGCTCGGCCATCCCGATCCCGGCGCAGTCTCTGCTGCAATGCTGATCGAGGAAATCTGCAGTGCGATGAGAGGTCCTGCATCGTAGCAGTGACGGAACCGAAACAGGGATTTGCAGCAAGGGGGGCGGATCGTGACGCAGCAATCTTCGGAACCTCTGGTCCGCACGTTCTACGAACCGCGAACCTGCTCCGCGCAGTATGTGGTCTCCGACCCGGCAACCGGCAGCTGTGCGATCATCGACCCCGTGCTGGATTTCGACGAGAAATCCGGCTCGACCGCCACAAATAGCGCCGACGAGATCCTGGATTATGTAACGGCCAATGGCCTGACCGTGGAATGGATCCTCGATACCCATCCACATGCCGACCATTTCTCGGCGGCCCACTATCTGCATTCCAGAACCGGAGCCCCTACCGCCATCGGCGCACATATCGTTGAAGTGCAGAAGCTCTGGAGGGAAATATACAATTGGCCGGATCTGCCGGTTGACGGCGCCCAATGGGACAGACTGTTCGAGGCCGGCGACAGGTTCCGCGTGGGCTTGATACCGGCGCAGGTGCTTTTCTCGCCGGGCCACACCCTCGCTTCCGTCACTTACGTGATCGGCGATGCGGCCTTCGTGCATGATACGCTTTTCATGCCGGACAGCGGCACCGCTCGCGCAGACTTTCCCGGCGGCAGCGCCAGCCGGCTTTACCGCTCGATCATGGAAATCCTTTCACTGCCTGACGAAACCCGGATCTTCACCGGCCACGACTATCGGCCTGGGGGGCGCGAGCCGCGCTGGGAAAGCACGGTGGGCGAACAGAAAGCCACCAACATCCATGTATCAAATTGCAGGACGGAAGCCGAGTTCGTCGCCATGCGTGAAGCCAGGGACCGTACCCTGCCGATGCCAAAGCTCATCCTCCATGCGCTTCAGGTCAACATCAATGGCGGACGCCTGCCCGAACCGGAGCCGAACGGAAGGCGTTACCTGAAGTTTCCGCTCAATGCCCTGCCGGGAGCGCCATGGGGCTGACTGCCTGCTCCCCCAGCGGACGAACATTTCACCGATCCGGCAAACATCTCTTGAGTGCGTTCAGCTGCTCCGTCCGCCGTGGGTTGGCTAATCCACCTTGATGACCCGAACCCCGTCCAGCAGAGTTTCTGAACGCAGACGCGGAGCGGGATTGCCATTCGTCACAAGCACATCGATGTCCCGGATATGCGCGATCTGGTGAGGAGCGCGCCGTCCGAACTTCTCATGATGCACTACCAGCACGACCTTTCGTGAATGTTGCAATATGGACCTTGTAAGATCGACCTCCATCGGGTCGAACTCGAGGATCGTGCCGTCCTCGTCCACGCCGTTTGCGCCTATCAGCGCAACGTCGAACTTGAACCGGGTCCTGCTTTCATCCGTGACAGTAAGGACGGCCGGATCCTTGTTTCGCACATAGCCGCCGTAAATATAGATCGTCGCGTCGGTGTTGATCGCACAACTGTAGGCAACATCCAGATTTGGCGTGGCGATCAGCGTGCCCGGATGTCGAACAACCACTTCGTGCAGCGAAGCGAAGGTTGTGCCGAGCCCGACGAAGACCGTGGCATTGTCGGTGAAGAATTCCTCGAGCGCCAATACCAACCTTTTCTTGACGTCCGCCTGCTCGCCCTGCCGTTCCTGATAGCCGTAGAGCACGCGTCCCGGCGCCGCAAAGGCACCACCAAAGCCTTTCTGAATGAGGCCGTTGGCGTCGAGTATGTGAAGGTCCCGCCGGATCGTCTGCTGCGTGACCCCGAAGCGGATGGCAAGTTCAGAGACGGACACCGCACCGTCGCGCCGGACGGCATCAAGAATCGCTGCGCGTCGCTCCGTCAGGACGCCGCTCATCGCAGTCTGACCCCCAGATAGGTCCGGTCATCTGTCAGCATCGTCGCCGTCGTTCCCTTGGTGCTGAGAAATTCCCCGATCTTGTTGGGGTCCCGTTCCTCGACGTAGGCGAAGGCCGCCTCCCAGGAGGCGACGCCGAATTCAGCTCCGGGGAGAAAATATCCGTCGGAAAACAATTCGATTGTTTCCACCTCGGCCAGTGCATAGCTGCGCGTCTCGATATATTTTTCGGGAACGCCGAAACCATCCAGTCCGCCATAGCCAAGCGCGCGATCGGTGACGTTCTGGAAATCGCCCTGTCCATTGGCAATTCCCTTGTGGAACAGTTCGAAAAATTCCCACTCGGGAACATGCGGCAGCCGCTCGCGGCAGGCGGAAAGCGCCCTGGCTTCTATCTCCGCGATGATAGCGGCATCGGATGTCGGCGAACCTGCCGCCTGGAACCTGCTCCCATGCCAGGTCAGTGCAGCCGCGAGCTTTTCGCAGTCGGCCTCCGCATAGCCGCGCGCTGCGAAGGCGCGCCATGCCTCGCGGCGCAATATGGATGTCACGTCATCCAGCGGCTTCAGTACCTGGAAGAGTTCCGCCTCGTTGATCCTTGCGCCGCTGTCGCCCACCGCGACAAACTCGAGCCGGTCGCCAAGATGGAAGGCCAGCATGACCGTACAGCCACCGCGAAGCTTCCAATCGGCCTCGGCGCGCTCATAAGCTCCATTTTCTTCGTAGCCAACCCGAATTGCATTATCGAGATAGGCGATAAGCTCCACCGGACCGCGATAGTGAAGTTCGGCCATGCCAGGCTGGCCCTGGGCAATAAGAAACATCTCGATTGCACGGCGAACCCGGCGCGAGGCAAAGCGCCCCGAGAGCATCCCGTCATATTTGGTGCCATTACGGTCGGTCACGCCGTCAATCACCGCATAGCCGAGGTCCGGCATGATGACGAGGCTGTCCTCGTTCATCTGCGGGTGGCCGAATTTCTTGCCGAGAGTGAATGCTTCGAGATGCTTCATGATCAATGGGGCGACCAGAAGGCATCGCCCGGAACCTTTCCTGTACGCACAGAGCCGGCCGAGGGGGCACTACTGTAGCGCCCCCTCGGCGTTCCGTTCCGGCAGCGGACTTCCGGGCGCTGCCTCCTGAGCTTACTGACCCGTAGCGGCACGCCACTTTTCCAGAAGCGCGTCCATGCCACCGAGATCGGCAATCGACTTCAGGCTGACGAGGTTCAGTTCGGTCAGGTTAGGCATGCCTTCCGGCCCGCCGACATCGGTGCGCGCCGAACGCCGGCCAATCTCCTGGACGAGCACTTCCTGGGTGGACTTCGACAATGCCCAGTCGATGAACTTCTTGCCACCGTCGGGGTTCGGTCCACCCTTTACCAGCGCGATGCCGTCCGGCGTGGCGATCGTGCCGTCCGTGAGATGGACGATCGACATGGGAGCCCCGCCCTTCACATATTGGAGGGCATTGTCCTCCAGGGTGAGGCCCATCGGGGTTTCGCCGTCAGCGACGTAGCGCGGAACGGCACCCGAGGAATCGCTCAGCACGAAGTTCTTTGCGATCCCCTCATAAACCTTCCAGCCCTCATCACCGAAAATGGTGAGAACGCCCTGCAGCTGCTGCATCGCAGAGCCCGAACTGTCGGCGCGCGCCGAAGTGATCTGGCCCTTCCATTTCGGATCAGCGAGTTCTGCCCAGCTTTTCGGCGCTTCCTCGAGCGGCAACATGCTGGTGTTGACCGCGAGCACGTAGACAACACCCGTATAGGGCGTCCAGGCATCGTTCTCGATCAGGGCGGGATTGATCTTGTCGTGGTCCACAGGCTGATAAGGCTCGAGAATGTCTGCAAGTTCGGTCAGCGCACTGCCCGAAATGGACCAGATCACGTCTGCGGCGGGATTTGCCGCCTCTGCCCTTGCACGCTTGGCGACATCCCCCGAACCCATCTTGACCACCTCGGCCTTGAGCCCGGTATCCTTCTCGAACATCGGCAGCAGGGTGTCGACGATCGAGGAGTTATGGGCTGTATACACCACCACCGGCTTGTCCTGGGCATGAGCGGAAAAGCCGAGAGCGGTAGAGGCGACAAGGGCAGCCGTCATCGCCAGGAATGTACGTTTGCGAATATACATGAAATCCTCCCTTTTCGTTTTCGAACATCTAGCGGCTGGCTTGATAGTGATCCGGATTCCATATTGTTGCAATCCGAAAATTATGCTTACTGCGGAGGAAACGGGGAGGAGAGCAGATGGCCTATCTGGCGATAGCCGGAGCCACCAAGCAATTCGGTCCGGACTTCCGGGCCCTGGATGATGTTTCGATTTCCGTTGAGCGCGGCGAGTTCTTTACGCTTCTGGGCCCATCCGGCTGCGGCAAGACGACCCTGCTGCGATCGATAGCCGGCTTCAGCGACCTTACATCCGGTTCCATCACCCTGGACGGATCGGACCTGCGCCGGATACCGCCCCACAAGCGCGACATCGGCATGGTCTTTCAGGACTATGCAGTGTTTCCCCACCTGACCGTTTTCGACAACGTCGCTTTCGGCCTTAAGCCGCGCAAGGTTCCTTCTGCCGAAATGAAGCAGCGTGTCGATGAAGCCCTGGCCGCCGTCCGGCTGTCCCCGCTTGCCGATCGAATGCCCGCGGCCATGTCGGGCGGCCAGCAACAGCGCATCGGCATTGCGCGCGCCATGGTCATTAATCCGCGCCTCCTCCTGATGGACGAGCCGCTATCGAATCTGGATGCCAAGTTGCGCATCGAACTGCGCGAAGAAATCCGCGACATCCAGAGGCAGATCGATATCGCGGCCATTTATGTCACGCATGATCAGGAAGAGGCCCTGGCGATCTCCGACCGGATCTGCGTGATGAACGCCGGGCGTGTCGAGCAGATCGGCACGCCACAAGAGATTTACGGCGACCCACAGACCCTGTTCGTGGCCCGCTTCGTCGGCACGCTCAATACGCTTTCGCCCGGTCCGGCACTTGATGCCCTGCTCAAGAAACTGAAACTTCCCCAGTCCGGCGTCCAGACCTGGACTGTGCGTCCGGAGCAGCTTGAACTGTTCGAAACAGGAGCAGCCTCGGCCGACGCCGCCGCACTTTCAGGACAGGTCAGCAAATACACTTATCTTGGCCGAGAGGCCCATGTGCAGGTGGCAACCGACCTTGGCCACCTGATCGTGCAGCTTGCCAATCCGGGCACGAGTGCCGGCTACCGGCGCGGGGAGAATGTTTCTCTAGTCATCCGCCGCGACGCACCGATGGGCTTCGACGCTGCCGGCAGGCGCGTGCCAATGGGGGTCTAGGGCCATGCCCCGGCTGAATTTCTGGACCCTTGTTTCAATATCTACCTGGCTGCTTCTGCTGGTGCTGCTGTTTCTACCGGTCGGGTCGATACTGATTTCCTCGGTCTATGACGACGCCGGCAACTTCACGCTCGCAAACTATGCCCGATTCCTCAGCGAGCCTCGCTTTCACAGAGCCTTTCTGAACACGCTGGTCGTGGGTTTCGGCGGCCTCGCCGGCGCTCTGCTGCTGGGCTCGATCATGGCCTTCTGCATTTCGCGCTTCGTCATTGTAGGGTCACGCTTCGTTTCCCTTTTGGCAATCCTGGCACTGGTGTCGCCGCCCTTCATCGGCGCCTATTCGTGGATCGTGCTGTTCGGAGGCGGCGGCCTGGTGCGCGGCTGGCTGCGCGCGGTCGGCATCAACATCCCGCCTATCTATGGGCTGGCAGGCATCCTCATGGTCTTCAGCTTCAAGTTCTATCCCTATGTCTATCTGATGGTCTCCGGCGCCCTCTCCAACGTCAACCGCTCGCTGGAAGAAGCGGCAGAAGGGCTTGGCCTCACGCCATGGCAACGCGCCTTCAAGATCTCATTTCCGATGGTGTTCCCAGCCCTGTCGGCCGGCGGGCTCCTGGCCCTGATCCATGCCATTGCCGATTTCGGCACGCCCCGCCTTCTCGGTCGCGGGTACAACGTGCTGGCGACGGAGGCCTTCAATCTCTATTCGGCCGAGATCGGCTCCAACATGTCGATGGCAACAACCATCAGCGTGTTTCTCATTGCGGTGTCGATGTTCTTCGTCATGCTGCAGCGCTACATGTCGCGCCGCAACGTCTATCATGGCAACATGATCAACAAGCCGATCAAGATAAGATTGAAGGGCTGGAAGAATGTGCTCGCCCATTTTGCCGTCTACGCGATCGGTTTCCTTGGCGCACTGCCGGTCATCGTCTCTGTAATCTATTCCTTTCGCAAGACGAGCGGGCCGGTGTTCAAGCCGGGAATTGGCCTGCAGAGCTATGAGCGGATCCTGTTCAATCTGGGCGATGTCGTTCGCAACTCGGTATCCTTCTCGATTTCGGCAGTCGCGCTTATCGTCCTGGTCGGCACTCTGGTCGGCGTGCTGGTGGCGCGGCGCACCAACCTCAACACCTCTCTGCTCGACGGCGCTTTCATGATCCCTTACGTCATGCCGGGCATCGTTATCGGCATTGCCTTCATCGCGGCCTTCAACACCGGCCCGGTGGTCCTGACCGGAACGGCTGCCATCATCGTGCTCTCGATCTTCATACGGCGCCTGCCCTATTCGGTTCGCACAACCGCCTCGGCACTCCGGCAGATTTCGCCATCGATGGAGGAAGCGGCGATTTCACTGGGCTACAGCCCATTCCGCGCTTTCCTGCGGGTGACCGTGCCACTGATCGTTCCGGGCATCGTCGCCGGCGGCATGCTGAGCTTCGTGACGGCCATCAACGAACTGTCTTCCTCTCTGGTGCTCTATGTCGGCTCGACAATGACCATGCCGGTACGCATCTACCTTCTCATCCTGGACGGTGATTTCGGAACCGCTGCGGCAATGTCATCTCTCCTGCTGTTGCTTAGCGGGCTTGCCGTTTACGTGGCTTTTCGCCTGATGGGACGCAATGAGCAGGCATTGCTCTGAAGAGCTTGTAGCCCCTGGGCAGCCTTTGCCAGACTTGCGATCGGCCCGATTCCGGCGCTGCGGTAGCGACGCTTCCCGTTCAACGATTTGATCCATATCATTGCCAAGGAGGCGTCAGACGATTAGACCGTTCTGCAACCCACCCCTGAAGGCAGGCCGTTGCGATGGATTTCGATGCGTTCTTCAAGAACAAGCTGCAGGAATTGCGCGAAGAAGGGCGCTATCGTGTCTTTGCAGACCTTGAGCGCAGGGCTGGCCGGTTTCCCCTGGCGGCGCGGCACGTAGAGGGCGGCCCCCGCGATGTGACGGTCTGGTGCTCGAACGACTATCTGGGAATGGGCCAGCATCCGGCCGTTCTCGCGGCCATGCACGAAGCACTGGATACCTGCGGGGCCGGTGCAGGCGGTACGCGCAACATTTCCGGCACGAACCACTATCACGTGTTGCTGGAGCGTGAAATCGCCGATCTCCACGGCAAGGAAAGTGCGCTTCTGTTCACCTCCGGCTATGTATCGAACTGGGCGGCGCTCTCCACTCTCGGCCAGCACTTGCCCAGCTGCATCATCTTTTCCGATGCCAGCAACCACGCCTCGATGATCGAGGGAATTCGCCACTCCCGGGCGGAGAAGCGCATCTGGAAGCACAATGACGTAAAGGATCTCGAACGCCAGCTTGCGGCGGCTCCGGCGAGCGCGACCAAGATCGTGGCCTTCGAATCTGTCTACTCCATGGACGGGGACATCGCCCCCATCGCCGATATCATTGCCGTTGCCGAGAAATACGGCGCCATGACCTATCTCGACGAGGTCCACGCCGTAGGCATGTACGGACCGCGCGGCGGTGGCATTGCCGAGCGCGAAGGGCTGATGGATCGCATCACGCTGATTGAGGGCACCTTGGGCAAGGCTTTTGGCGTCGTCGGCGGATATGTGGCCGGGTCCGCTGCCCTATGCGACTTTCTGCGCTCCTACGCTTCGGGTTTCATCTTCACCACTGCGCTGCCCCCGGCCGTCGCGGCCGGCGCCACGGCCTCGATCCGGCATCTCAAGCGCTCCCAAATGGAGCGCACGAAGCATCGTGAAGTGGTTGCGGCGGTACGAAAGCGACTCGACCAGCTAGGCGTGCCGCACCTTGCCAATCCGAGCCATATTGTGCCGGTGATCGTGGGAATGCCGCCAAGTGCAAGTGGATCAGCGATATCCTGCTTGATCAGTATGGCATTTACGTTCAGCCGATCAATTATCCCACGGTGGCCCGTGGGACGGAGAGGCTGAGGATCACCCCCACGCCTCTGCACACGCCGGCCGACATCGAGCGCCTTACCGCAGCCCTCTCCGACCTCTGGTCTCAATGCGCGCTCGCGCGCCAGGTTGCGTAGTCTGCTGACAGCACCCTGGGGCCTACCCCATCCGCGCCTTCGGGAATGAAGTTCCTTCTTGGACTATGCCTTTCGGGGGCGCGCTATATCGTTGCTGCCCTCTGCCTCCGGGCCCAGGCCGTAGCTCATGCGCTTCATCTGGGCGATGACCCGCTCCATTTCCTCGTCCGGCAGCACGGGTGGCTCGCCCAGAGCGAGAGCCTGCACGTACATGCGCGAAAGGGTTTCCACCTCGATGGCAAGCCAGAGCGCTGCATCCAGCGTCTTGCCAAGCGAAATCTGGCCGTGCTGGCCGAGCAGACATGCCAACCGCCCCTCCAGCGCTTCAAGCGCCGCATCGGAAAGCGCCTGCGTGCCAAAGGTTGCGTAGCGCGAGCAGCGAATGGTCGTGCCGCCTGCCACGCCCGTCATGTAGTGGAAGCTCGGGATTGTCTTGTGGTGACAGGCGAGCGTCGTGGCGTAGACGGAGTGACAATGCAAAACGACATTAATGTCATCCCTCGCCTTCAATATGTCCCGATGAAAACGCCATTCCGATGATGGCCGGCGGCCGACATAGGTGCCGTCGAAATCCATTTCGACAATGTCTTCCGCCGTCATGGTATCGTAAGGCATGCTGGAAGGCGTGATGAGAAAGCCGCTTTCGGTTCGAACCGAAAGATTGCCGGCAGTTCCCTGGTTTATTCCGCTTTCGTTCATGCGGCGGCAGGTCGCCACCATCTGCTCGCGCAATTCCCTGTTCTGCATAAAGATCCTCTGGGGCGCTAAAGACGCCTACTTCATCGTGAAAACATTCTGGAGCGGCACCACAACTGGCTCGTTGCGCTCGGTGTACTGCATTACGTCGGCCATGAAGTCCCACCAGCGCCTGTTCACCTCCGTCGCCGGCAACTGGTCCATCTTGTGATCATCAGCCCGCACCAGCGTGGCAAACAGATGATTCGTCTCGGGGTCGAGCCAGATCGTATAATCGGAAATGCCGGCTTCGCGCAGGGCATTCACCATTTCGGGCCATATTTCGTCATGGCGCCTGCGATACTCTTCGGCCTGGCCGGGATTCAGGACCATACGGAAGGCGATGCGTTCTGCCATATCGGAATGTCCCCTCGCCTCGTCAGACAATGCCCCCACCACCGGACGCGACTGCAGGCCGCTCAGCCGCAACCTTCTGCCGGTAACCGGCCGATCGGTAGGCCGCAACCGGATCGATCGCACCTCCCGCATTGAAGCGGGCCATGGCCAGTATCGGTTCGACGTCGGTGCGGTAGGCTGCCTTCAGCGTCTGGGTCGCCATGAGCGCGTCATTGTCCTCCTGATAGGCCTCCAGTGCCTTGCGATCGACAAGAAGCGCCTGGGCATAGGCACGCTGCACCTCGACTGCCGACAGCATCAGACTTTCGATCGGGTCGGTTACATTGTGGCTCTGGTCAAGCATGTGTGCCGGGTCGAATCCCTTGGCTCCGGAAAGCTCCGCATCGACCAGTTCGTTGAAGACAAGGAACAGCCGGTAGGGATCGATCGATCCCGCATCAAGGTCGTCATCGCCATATTTGGAATCGTTGAAGTGGAAGCCGCCCAGCTTGCCGAACTGGATGAGCCGCGACACGATCATCTCAATGTTCACATTTGGCGCGTGATGCCCGAGATCGACGAGGCAGAACGCCTTGGGCCCCAGCTCTCTGGCAATGATGTAGTTCGTGCCCCAATCCTGCACCACCGTGGAATAGAAGGCAGGCTCGTACATCTTGTGCTCGGTGAACAGCCTCCAGTCGTCGGGCAGCGCCGCATAAATTTCCGCCACCGCATCCAGATAACGCCGGAAGGCACGGGCAAAATTCACCTGGCCAGGGAAGTTCGAGCCGTCCCCGATCCATATCGTCAGCGCCTTCGAGCCCAGTTCCTTCCCGATCTCGATGCATTCGATGTTGTGAGCTATGGCCTGACGGCGCACGGCAGGGTCCGCATGGGAAAGCGAGCCGAACTTGTACGAGTGCGCCTGACCCTTCGCATCGGAAAAAGTGTTGGAGTTCATCGCATCGAACGCCAGGCCGAAGCGGGAAGCTGCTTGCCTCAGACGCTGCGGATCCGCCTTGTCCCACGGGATATGCAGCGAAACGGTGGGTGTCGCGCGCGTCAGTTGATGAATGACGGCGCAATCCTCGATCTTGTCGAATATGTCGCGCGGCTCGCCAGGGCCTGGAAAACGTGCAAAGCGCGTACCGCCAGTGCCCACGCCCCATGATGGAATGGCGACTCCGAAAGCCTCGACCTTCTTCAGGATGGCGTCGATGGAAATGCCGCGCCGGTCGAGTTGCTCCCCGAGAGCCGCATAGTCGGCGCGCAAAGCCTTTTCGCGTGTCGCATTGTCTTTCTCGACAGCATCCGGGGCGATCATAAGATCCATAATTGTCTCCTTGTCTCGGTGACGATGGGGCGCACGCAGCGCGAAAGTGTCAGACCATGCCCAGGGAACCCAGCCATCGCTCAGCCTGCCGTGTCGCCGCTCGCCGCCTTGCGGGCGAGTTCCTGCCGATATTTTTCCGCATCCCAATCGGTGAGTTGAAGGAGCTCTTCAGGAGAAAGTGTACGCAAGGGTGCGTCGGCTGGTATGCGGGCCGCGACATCGGCCAGGCAGCGCGCCATCGCGTCCCCATTGGCCGGCACATCAGCGCGCATCAGGACGCCCTTGCCGGGGCAGACAACGGAAGCAGGAGCATATCCGACCCTCGCCTCGACTTTCGCCATCGTCTCGTCCGGTTCCGCGATGACCGAACCCTCTCCGAGGAAGATGACATGATCGGGGTACAGGCTCCCGCGTGCGGCGATGGCGAGGCTGTCCGGGTCCAGCGCAACGGCGTGGGCGGCTTCCGATTCCGGCAGGCGGTAATGTGCCGTCTCGCCAGTTGCAGCAAGCTCACTCAAAGCTTCAATGTCGGCATCGCCCGCAGCACGCGGGTTTGTGCGAAGCCTTCGTCTCACATCGGCAAGCAGCATTTCTGCTCCGTCCACGGTGTCCGCCGCAACGACAAGGCCGTGATTGCCAAGGACAAGTACATCCGGCACCCCGGAACCAAGCTCAGCGATGGCGAGCGCCAGCGGCAGGCCGGGCCGTGCATAAGGCACATAGGCCCATTTCAATCCGTTCAGCCGGGGCGCCACTTCGGCAACGCAATCGGTGCGGACTGCAAAGGCTATGGTGTCGACGCAATGCACATGCAGCACAACGCGCTTGGGCATCAGCGCGTGGACGGTGGTTTCGATAGACGGCCTGAGTCCGGACGCATTCTGTGACGCCAGGACGAACCGATGCGCCTGTTCAGCCGCCGGCTCCGCCGCCGCCACGGCCGCAAGCAGGGGCTCAAGGGCGACAGGAACCATGATGTCCCGTTCTGCCCCATGCGCCAGCCAGGTTCCCGACGCCTTGATCCAGAGGATATCCCCGACCTTGAGAGAGGTGTTGCCGCCAGCGCCCTGGGTAATCAAAGGATCTGCGCCAAGGCGCGCCGAAAGCGAGCGCAGTGCATCAAGCTCAGCCTGCCAGGAAGCCGCTTCGGGCATGGCGATCCTCCTTTCCAGACCGAATGGAACGTCGGCCGTTTGCCGGTTGGGGACAGGGGGCGTCATGTGACGCCCCCTGTTTGACCTCAGAAATCGAAGTCGTTGATATTGTCCTTGGTGAACACGGTCGGCGCACCGAGCAGAACCTCGGAACCGTTGATGACGGCGAGTTCGCCAAGCTTGCCGGCCTTCACCGAAGTCGCGCCTGGCTTCAGGTCGCCATCGGCCACTGCGCGCAGCACATAGGCGGCCGCATAGCCGAGATCGACGGGATTCCAGAGGACGACCGACTTCACGCAGTCATTGTTGACATAGGGCTTCATGGCGTTCGGCGTCGCGAGGCCGACGACCGCCACCTGGCCGCACTTGTTGGCCTGGGTGACCGCATCGGCCGCAGCCGGGGTAGCCACCGAGGTCATGCCGAAGATGCCTTTCAGCTCATCGCCATATTTGTTGATGAGCGTGTTCGCCTGGTTGAAGGACAGGATATTGTCTTCCTGGGCCTCCACCGTCTCCAGCCACTTCATGTTCGGATGGCATTTCGCCTGATAGGCCTGCATCTCGGAAATCCAGCGAGCCTGGTTCGGCGTCGTGAAGGTGGAGGTGACGATCGCGAAAGCGCCATCCTCGCCGATCTCGGCAGCCATGGAATCCACCATTGCCTTGGCAATGCCGTTGAACTCGGCCTGGTTGACGAACCATTGGCGTGCATCCGGCGTGGAGTTGGCGTCGTACCCGACCACATTGATACCGGCGGCAAGAGCCTTCTTGAGCACCGGGGCAATGGCGACCGGATCGTTCGCCGCGAACAGGATGCCGTCGACACCGCTGGTGATGTAGTTGTCGATCAGCGTGATCTGGTCATCGATGTTGGCCTTGGACGGGCCGTCGGTCTTGGCATCCATGTTGCCCATTTCCGCGGCTGCGTCGGCGATGCCCTTCGACGTGGCATTGAAATAGCCGATGCCGACGAGCTTGGGCACGTCCACGACCTTGATCGTCTTGCCCTTGCGATCGGGTGCGTTGGTGGGTTCGCCGCCGTCATATGGGGCAGCAGCGGGCGTTGCCGGCGTCGCGTCGCAGGCCAGCGGGTTGGTCGGAAGATCGTCGCCGCCGGTCCAGGCCGATTGGGCGTGGCTGAGGCTTGTCGAGAATGACAGGGCCAGAAGCGCAGACAGTACGATTTTGTGCATTTCATCCTCCAATTGATCGTCCGGACACTGATGAGCGGCAGTGAAGGACGCTCTCTCCCAATTATCGAGTGCCGCTCCTCTCGAAGATGTTGCTGGCGAGAATCGCCAGTATGAGCACGGCGCCTATCAGCATGATCGTGCCGTCGCCCTTGACGCCGGCCAGCGATAGCCCGTTTTTCAGCGCCTGGATCAGGCAAAGGCCGATCACCGTGCCGAGAATCGTTCCCCGGCCGCCGAAAATGGACGTGCCGCCGAGCACGACGGCGGTAATGGCGTCGAGCTCAATGCCCGTGCCCATATCGGAACGCGTGGTCGAGACGCGCGAAACGAAAATCACTGCTGCAACCGAGGCAGCAAAGCCCGAGGCGGCATAGAGCGCCAGCTTCGTCCTTTCGACCGAAAGGCCGGAAAACCTGCTGGCCACCTCGTTGGAGCCGATCGCATAGACCGTACGCCCCCAGCGCGTATAGGCAAGCAGGATCGACGCCAGGATCGCGGCAAGGAAAAGTATCCAGAGCTGCGTCGGCACGCCCAGCACCTCGCCCTGCCCCAGCACATAGAACCAATCGGGATAGCCGCGAACGGAACGGGCCTGGGAGATTCCCTCCGCCAGCCCTCGATAGAGCGCCAGGGTTGCAAGCGTCGCAATGAGCGGAGGCACGCCGAAGCGGGTGATGATGATGCCGTTGCCAAGGCCGGCCAGGGTGCCCGCCGCTATAGCTCCCACCACGGCGAGCGGCAGCGGCAGCCCGACATTTTGCCACAAGACGCCCGTGAGGATTGCGACAAGACCAAGGATCGACCCCACCGAAAGGTCGATGCCTCCGGTTGCGATGACGAACGTCATGGCGATGGCGATCAGGCCGATCTCGGTCATCAGTCGGCCCTGGTTCAACAGGTTGGCGACGGTGAGGAACCGGTCCGACTGGAAGGAAAGCACGGCCAGAACGACGGCGAGAAGCAGCGCCAGAAACGTTTCGTGCCGGATGAGAGATTGGAGTTTCATGCGCCGTCCCTCACGTCCTGCGGCGCCGGCGCATCATGTCGGCCAACACTGTCGCCAGGATCAGCAGGCCAATGACTGCGCGCAGCCAGTAGGCCGACACGTTGACGAAGATCAGCGCCGAGCCGATCGCCGCGAACAGGATCGCCGCGAGAGTCGAGCCGATGACCGTTCCCGTACCCCCGAGAATGGACACGCCCCCGATCACCGAGGCCGTAATAACCGTGAGTTCCAGATTGGGCGGGACGGTGGACTGTATGACCTGCAACTGCGTCGCGAAGAGCATGGTCGCCAGCCCGGCAAAAGCGCCATGAATGGCGAACACCGCCACGATCCGCCGCTCGATCGGGATCCCGGTAGCGACCGCCGCCTCGGGATTGCCGCCAATGGCATAGAGCGACCTGCCGAAGGCGGAGTAGCGCATCCAGAGAAAGGCAAGGACGGTCAGCACCACCATCACGATTAGCGGCATGGGTAGGCCCAGAATGCGCTTCTGAGCCAGCAGGAACTCGGGCGGCAGGTCGCTGATCCATGTCCCTCCGGTGACGCTGATGAGACCGCCGCGCAGGATGGACAGCGCGCCCAGTGTCACGACGATGGAGGGGATGCGGGCATACGCAACCAGCACCCCCTGAAAGCCCATGATCGCCATACCCACCAGAATGGGAACGAACCACCCGACCAGCACCGGATAGCCCGAGACCGCCAGGGACCCTGAAATGGCAGCAGGAACCCCGATAAGCGCCCCAACGGCGACGCAGATATGGCATTTTATGATCACCAGGAAAACC
>QGUU01000307.1 GCA_003242525.1 Pseudomonadota bacterium
CACCAGCTGCTGGATCGGGTCGCCCAGCTGGTCCAAGGGGCCACGGCGAATGCCCAGCGAACGTCCCAGCGGGCGGAGGAAGCGGCCGCCACCGCCGTCCGGGGCGCGGACGTCATCCAGCAGATGCCGCGCCCTCTCCCGCCTCCAGAACCAGGGCGCCGGCGCCATCGCCGAACAGCACGCAGGTGGAACGGTCGGTCCAGTCCAGGATCCGTGAAAAGGTCTCGGAGCCGATCACCAGTACCCGCTTGGCGAGCCCGCCCCGAATATAGGCGTCCGCCGTGGTCACGGCATAAACGAACCCGGAGCAGACCGCTTGCATATCGAATGCGAAGCCATGCCGCATGCCCAGACGGTTTTGGATATCCACCGCCGTCGCGGGGAAGGTGTTGTTGGGCGTGGATGTAGCCAGGATGATCAGGTCAATGTCATCCACGGTAAGCCCCGCATCGGCAAGCGCGACCCGCGCTGCAGCCTCGCCCAGCGATGCGGTCGTCTCATCGTCGGAGGCGATATGGCGCTGCCGGATGCCGGTGCGCTGCACGATCCACTCGTCGGACGTCTCCACCATGCCCTCGAAATCGGCATTCTTCATAATGCGCTGGGGCAGCGCGGCGCCTGTGCCGCGCACGACTGATCTTATCAAGAGTTTGTCCTATCCTTTTTCGCCGGCTTCGACGTCAGACACCTGAGTTGCGGGAACCTGCGGATCGCGGGAATGGAAGAGGTCGAGATCGGCTTCGATGCGTTCAAGCAGCCGGTTGCGCACCATGTCGTAGGCGAGTTCGACCGCGGCGGCAAAGCCAGCGGAATCTGCCCCGCCGTGACTTTTCACAACGATGCCGTTGAGACCCAGGAACACGCCGCCATTGGCGCGGCTCACGTCCATCTTTTCGCGAAGCGTATCGAATGCACTCTTGGCCAGCATGTAGCCGAGCCGGGCCATAAGCGTGCGGCCCATGGCGGCCCGCAGATAGCCGGCGATCTGACGGGCGGTGCCCTCCGCAGTCTTGAGCGCGATGTTGCCCGCGAACCCTTCGGTAACGACGACATCGACCGTGCCCTTGCCGATATCGTCGCCTTCGACGAAGCCGTGATAAGTCATAGAGGCCATGTCAGCCTCACGCAGCATGCGGCCTGCGTCCTTGACCTGCTCCTGGCCCTTGATCTCCTCGACCCCTACATTGAGAAGGCCAACCGTTGGCTGATCGATACCGAATACGGAACGCGCCATGGCGGCGCCGAGAATGGCGAAATCGACCAGTTGTTGCGCATCCGCGCCGATGGTGGCTCCTACATCGAGCACAACGCTTTCGGCGCGCAGCGTCGGCCAGATCGCGGCGATGGCCGGGCGGTCAATCGAGGCCATGGTATTCAGGCAGAACTTCGACATGGCCATCAGCGCGCCAGTGTTGCCGGCAGAGACGCAGGCATCGGCCGAACCGCCCTTGACCGCTTCGATCGCCTTCCACATGGACGACTTCCATCGGCCGCGCCGCAGGGCCTGGCTCGGCTTGTCATCCATCCTGACCGCGACTTCGCAGGCCACGAACTCGCTCCTGTCAGCGAGTTGCGGAAACCTGTCGAGTTCCGGGCGAACGGCTTCCTCTATCCCGTAGATGACGAAGCGCACATCCGGGCGGCGGGTGGCGACCGTCACAAGCGCCGGAATGACCACATTCGGCCCGTGGTCGCCGCCCATGGCATCGATGGAAATTCTGATCACGCGCTGTTCTTCTCACCTAATGCGCCGGGCGCCCGGCGAAAATAACGTTTTTGCCGCATCGTACAACCGGCATTTCAGGGCTTTCCGTCTGTTTCAAGACTTTCGAAGCAGCGACTTCAATTGACGCTGGAACTCATTTTCTGACGTCTCGCTCTCATCCCCGATTTCAAGCCGGGCTCCGGGCTTTCGTGGGTAGGGGTCAATGGCCAGGGCAAAGAACTGCTCCGCTAGCGCACCGACATCAATCGTGTCGCCCTCGAACGTATCTGGGCTGTCGGGACCTTCGGAGTCGAGGACAATTTCACCGCCCAGGTCGGCATGCTCACGCCCGAGCCGCGAATCGCGCGGAAGGAAAAGCCCCTCGATCTCTTCATCGATATGGTTTGTGACCGGATCAAGGGTGACCACGCAAGTCTGTATGACATCTGCACTGACCCGGCCCGTTACCTTGACGCCGCGCCGTTTCCAGGGAGCCACTACCAGCTCGGCCCGAAAGCTCTCGACCCACTGCAAGCCGTGATCTTCCGACAATGCCTGTCGCTGTGTTTCATCCGCCTCGATCAGGACGGGCAGGCCCTTTTGCGGCAGCCGCGCGACATGTGCCATGAAAGATACCGGGCTCTTTTCCTGCGCGCGCTGCATCACGGTCGCTGATCTCCTTCCGCTTTCGGAAAGTCAAGCCGGCCCGTGCAGATGGTTTCCACGGCCTGTGCCGCCAAGGCAGCCTGCGCCGTGAAAGCATAGTCAGCAAGATGGCCAGCCTCCGGCCAGGCCTCGGCATCCGGCCTTACATTGCGGCGCAGTGCCACGGCCATCGCCTCCCGGTCGCCAGCGTCGAGTGCCTCAGTGTAGGCGGAGGTGCGGCCATAGAACATGCGGGCCAATTTCTTCATGCGTTTCGGCACGCCGGGATCGCTGATGCCAAGCTCCCGCAGCGAATGGTCGATGTCGGTGAAAAACTCGTCGATGAGCATTTGTGCGACGTCCTTCGCCACGCCCTGTTCGCCGCGCAGCCGGTGCTGGAACAGCAGCATGGAGAGCGACAGCATCTCGAAGCGCCCGATCGGCGTATCCGGCACGCGCCATTCGGAATAAAATACCGGCTGCCGCGCCGCCGCCACGATTCGTTCGTAGAGCGCTTCGGTAACGGCGCGCTTGGCCTTGCGTTCACGGCCGAACAGGCGCTGGAACATGAATATCGGCCTCCCGGAGCCTCGCTGTGGGTCAGGTATAGTTGCATCGGCAGCGAAGCTGGTTTACCGGTTTCGCGGCCCCGCGCAAGCCGGTGGCGGTATACGCATGGAGTTGATGTTGCGCGCGCTGAAAATCAAGTCCACCCCCAAGCGGGTCGCCAGCCTCGTGGCGATGCTTGCCGTCGCGGCGGTTTCGTCTGGCTGCAATTCCTCGAAGATGCTGGGCGACCTGAATCCGAGCGAGACGCTCAATCAGGGCTATATCGTCGACCAGCAGGCGCTCGACCTGGTGCCGGTCGGCTCCAGCCGGGAGCAGGTGCTCCTGGCACTCGGCACCCCCTCCACGACCGCCACGTTCGACAACGAGGTGTTCTATTACATTTCGCAGACCCGCAAGCGCTCCGTCGCCTTCCAGCAGCCGAAGCTGGTCGACCAGAAAGTGCTGGCGGTCTATTTCGGGCCGGACAACCGTGTAACCCAGATCGCCAATTATGGGCTGAAGGACGGCAAGGTCTTCGACTTCATCTCGCGCACCACGCCCACAGGCGGCAAGGATCAGAACTTCCTTGCCCAGATCATCGCCGGTGCCGGCAAGATGACGGCGGGTTCCGCAGGAAACCTGCTCGGCATGTAGGAGCGGATCATCCGCCAATCTCACAGGAACTTTCATCCAACAAGAAGCCCGCGGGATCGCTCCCGCGGGCTTATTTTGTGAGGCGGTCCGGCTAAACAGCCGGGCGACTGCCCTCCATCAGCTATGGGCCAGCACGGCCAGCAGGAGCAACGCCACGATATTGGTGATCTTGATCGCCGGGTTGACCGCAGGACCGGCAGTATCCTTGTAGGGATCGCCAACCGTGTCGCCAGTCACCGACGCCTTGTGCGCCTCCGACCCCTTGAGGTGCTTGACGCCGTCCTTGTCGGTAAAGCCATCCTCGAACGACTTCTTGGCATTGTCCCAGGCCCCGCCTCCGGAGGTCATTGAAATGGCAACGAACAGGCCGTTAACAATGACGCCAAGCAGCGAGGCGCCGAGTGCGGCGAAGGCAGAAGCCTTCGATCCCGAGATCAGCAACACGCCAAAGTATACGACGAGCGGCGCCAGCACGAAAACAACCAAAGAAAGATCAA
>QGUU01000308.1 GCA_003242525.1 Pseudomonadota bacterium
TTGCTAATGCACCGAAGGACACGAGAAAAAATAAAGGGTGCAGTTATCCGAAAGCGGCAGAGGGTTAAAAAATGCAGATGATGGAACGGGAGATCGAAAGGCGCTGCCTTTGGCCACCGGAGAATTCGTGCGGATATTTGTCGAGATCGGCGGCCGACAGGCCAACTTCGGCAAGCGCCCGCTCCGCCATTTCCCGCCGCTCGGCACGTGTCGGCTTTCTCTCCAGAAGATGCAATGGCTCGGTCACCAGCCGCTCGACCTTCTGACGTGGATCGAAAGACCCATAGGGGTCCTGGAACACCACCTGCATGTCGCGCCGCGCGTGTTTCAGTTCGGCCTGGCTCCTGCCCGTAATGTTTTCACCCCGAAAATGGATTTCACCTGCGGTGGGCCGATCCAGTGCCAGCACCATGCGCGCAAGCGTGGACTTGCCGCAGCCGGAGCGGCCAACCAGCGCAACCGATTGTCCCGGCATGATCGAGAAGGATACGTCGTCAACAGCCCGCACGGGCGGCTCGCGCCTGAAAAGAGAGTTCCTGCGGCCAGGATATTCGCGGCTCAGCGCGTTCACCTGAAGCAGGGGGGCGACTGCCTTGCTTTCGGTCTTGTCCGCCATGCCGACCCCGGTCGGAAACGCTGCCACGGAATCCGCTTTGCCAGCGAACACGGATTCCTCGTGCGCAAGCCAGCGCCGATTCGGCACATGCGTCGAAGCCAGGGCGAGTTGGCGCGTGTAAGGATGGGCCTGCTCGGTCAGAACGCGGGCTGTCTCGCCCGTTTCCATGACTTCGCCCTGCCGGAGGATTGTGATGCGGTCGGCCATCTCCGTAACCACGGCAAGATCGTGGGAGATGAGAAGCAGGCCCATCCGGTTCTCGTCCACCAGGCTCTTCAGGAGGTCGAGAATCTGCCGCTGCAGCACGACATCCAGAGCAGTTGTCGGTTCGTCGGCGATCAGCAACTTCGGCTTGAGCGCACAGGCAATGGCGATAACAACGCGTTGGCGCTGGCCGCCGGAAAGCTCATGCGGGTAGCGAGACAGCGGAAAGCGGGAGGCAGGCAAACCGACACGATCGAGCATCAGGCGGGCGCGTTCTTCCGCCTCGGCGCGGCCGACGCGAGTGTGCCAGCGTATGCCTTCCGCAACCTGCTGGCCAATCGTCTTGACCGGGTTCAGCGCCGTCATGGGCTCCTGAAAGACCATGCCTATATCGTCGCCGCGCAGGGCGCACATCTGCTCCTCGGTTGCGGACAATATGTCGGTGCCGTTGAACGTGATGCGGCCCTGCACGTTTGCGCCATGCGGAAGAAGCTGCATGGCAGCCAGCGCCGTCATGGACTTGCCGGATCCCGATTCCCCGACCAGCCCTACCGTCTCGCCGGAATCAATACTCAGGTCGATACCCTTGAGTATCGGCCTGCCGCCGATGTCCAGCGTCAGCTTCTCGATTTCCAGAAGGCTCATCGCCGTCGCCGCAGTTTCGGATCGAGCACGTCTGCTATGCCGTCGCCCAGAAGGTTCAGGCCCAGCACGGTGACGGCGATGGCCATGCCTGGAAAGATGGCCATCCATGGGGCTGTCGCCATGCGCGTCTGTGCGTCGAACAGCATCCGGCCCCAGCTTGGCATTGGGGGTTGAGTGCCCAGTCCCACATAGGACAGGCCAGCTTCCGCCAGAATGCCGAGAGCAAACTGAATCGTGCCCTGGACCATGAGAAGGGTGACCATGTTGGGCAGAATATGTTCGACGGTTATCAGAGCCTTCCCCTTGCCGGCGGCACGGGCGGCCAGAATGAACTCCCGCGGCCAGAGCGCCAGCGCTCCGGCGCGCGCCACGCGCGCGAAGACCGGAATGTTGAAAATGCCGATGGCAATGATGGCGTTGACGGCGCCGGGGCCAAATACGGCCGTGATCATTACCGCCGAAAGCAGGGCAGGGAAGGCAAAGACAAGGTCGTTCAGCCGCATCAATGCCTCGTCAATTACGCCGCCCCGGGCCGCCGCGAGACAGCCAAGGGGCACTCCGATCCCCATGCCGATTCCGACCGCGACCAGGGCGACGGCAATGGAGTTTCGCGCCCCGACCATGATCATGGAGGCGATGTCCCTGCCAAAATGATCGGTGCCAAACCAATGGAGAAGCGAGGGTGGTTGTTGCTTGTCCGCTATCACCAGCGCTGTCACGTCATATGGCGTCCAGGCAAAGGACAGGATGGCGGCAGCCAGGATGGCGAGCGTGATGCAAAGACCGACGGTGAAGGAGCGGTTGCGAATGGCCTTGCCCAGAAGGTCCACCAGGCGGCCGTCAGGGATTTCCACCGGAAGCGCCATCCTCTTATTCCCGCGCCTTGAGCCGGGGATCGACGACTGCATAGGACAGGTCGACCAGCAGATTGACGATGATGACTGCGGCGACCAGCAGCATGACGACGCTTTCCACCACGATCAGGTCGCGTTGGGTGATCGCCTGAAAGACCAGGCGGCCAAGGCCGGGCAGATAGAAGACGTTTTCGATTATAATGGTTCCGGCGAGCAGGAAGGCGAACTGCAGGCCCATTATGGTGACGACCGGGATCAGGGCATTGCGCAGCGCATGTCGCCACAGCACCGCCCGCCAGGGCATGCCCTTGGCGCGCGCGGTACGGATATAGTCTTCCGACAGGACTTCAACGAGGGCCTGCCGGGTGACGCGCGCTAGGATGGCTGCTTGCGGCAGGGCAAGCGCGACCGCTGGCAGGATCAGCGCCTTCAGCGCCGGCCACGCACCCGCCTTCCAGCCGGGAAAGCCGCCTGCGGGTACCCAGCGTAGCCAGACAGCAAAGAGATAAATCAGCAGCAGCGCAAACCAGAAGTTCGGGATGGCAACGCCCACCTGGGTTGCGCCCATCGTCATAGTGTCAGCGGCGCGGCCATGCTTGCTTGCGGAATAGAGGCCGACCGGAATGGCAATGGCCGTCGAGAGAGCAAGCGCAATCAATGCCAGGGGCAGCGAGACGACGAGACGTTCGCCCACCAGATCGATGACCGGCACGGAGTAGGTATAGGAGCGGCCAAAATCCAGGGTCAGCAAGCCCCCGGCCCAATGCAGGTAGCGCAGGACGAGCGGATCGTTGAGGCCGAGTTGTTCACGCAGCAGTTCGACCTGTTCGGCGCTGGCGTTCATGCCAAGCATGAGGCGGGCGGGATCGCCGGGCACCACCTGCAATACGGCGAACACCACCACCGACGCCAGCACAAGGGTGGCTGCGGCGATGGCCAGGCGCTTGAGGAAATATCCGGTCATGGGAGGGCCTGTTCCTTCCCGAGCTTCCGGCCAAGGCAAGGTGAGTGCGAAGCCGGAACGCTAGCAACGCTCCGGCGTGCCCAGTCCTCGATGGCGACCGCCCACCCTCCCCGAAACGGGAAGGGGCCGTCCATGGCTAGTCGTCCCACTTCACTTTCGTTAGGTCATTGGCCTGGATGGGCGCATTCTCCCACAGGCCGGAAAGCTTCGCATCCCACACGCCTACCTTGGGCAGCTCGAACAGGAACCCCACCACCGCATCATCGGCAAGAATGTTCTGGGCCTTGGCGAGCAGACTGTTGCGTGTGGCCTCGTCGGAGGTCAGGTTGAGCTCCTCTATGACCTTGTTGAATTCTGGATTCTGGTAATTGAAGTAGTAGTCAGGTCGAGAATAAATGTCGATGTCGTTCGGTTCGGTGTGCGACACGATGGTGAGATCGTAGTCCTTCTTGGTGAAGACCTGATCGAGCCACTGCGCCCATTCAACCGGGATGATATCGGCCTGGATGCCGACGTTGCGAAGCTGCGAGGCAATGATCTGCCCACCGTCGCGGGCATAGGCCGGCGGCGGCAGCTTCAGCGTGGTCTTGAAACCGTTTTCGAACCCGGCTTCCTTCAGGAGTTCCCTGGCTTTGGCGGCATCGTGCGGATACCTGCCGGTGAGATCTACATAGGCCTTGCTCGACGGCGACACATGCGAGCCAATGGGCTGGCCGAGTCCGCCGGAAGCTCCGTCGATGATCGCTTCGCGATCGAGTGCGTA
>QGUU01000309.1 GCA_003242525.1 Pseudomonadota bacterium
CACCTATACCGGGTCGTTCGACACCGCAGGCCGCACTATGATGGGCCTTCTACCGAAGGATATTCATGCCGTAGTGGACGGCTTGCCCCAGGCTCCGCTTGGCGTGGGCGCGAATTGCGGCGTCGGGGCTTCGGACATTCTCGCCTCATTGCTGGACATGACTGCCGCCAGGCCGGACGCGACCGTCATCGTGAAGGGCAATTGCGGCATTCCGGAATTCCGCGGTTCGGAAATTCACTATTCCGGCACGCCGGAACTCATGGCCGAATATGTACGCCTTGCGGTCGATGCGGGCGCCAAGATCGTGGGCGGGTGCTGCGGCACGTCTTTTGCGCATCTCGCTGCCATGCGAAAGGCATTGGACACGCACACCAAGGCAGAGCGCCCCACGCTGGAGACCATCATCGAGCGCATCGGGCCGCTGCGCAACAAGGCTGCCGACCCCGATCCGGGCGGCGACAACCGGCGGGAGCGTCGCCGTTCGCGCAACTGATTGCGGGCAAGGCGTCTGCCACTCTTGTTCGCAGCGCTAGCTGTTCTCGCCGTAAGCTGCCAGGATCAAGCTGTGATCGGCGCTGGGACCTGCATCACGCTGCAGCCGGACAAGAGCATCCGCACTACGCGGATCGCTGATCTTCTCCAGCAAGGAGCCGAAGCGCTCGTTAAGCAGCGCCGAGACGGACGCGCTGCGCATGGCCTCGGACGGACCCGGCCTTGCCCGTGAAACCAGAAGGGCGTCCATGGGATGCGAGCCGACCTGATTGGCGGCCTCGTAAGAGGACCCCTCTCTCCTTTGAGGCCAGCAAATTGCCTTGGGCGTGGAACCGTTGATATGCACGAATTGCTCCCCCGGAACTCCTCTTGCAGGTAATTAGGCCTCAGTTATTTCCAAGCGGTGCCCAAGAATGCTCGCATTTTATACAATCCCATTGCGAGGCTGGCCGAATGGCTTTTCTTTACAGGCACGCCTGTCCGACGTCGCAAAGCCATCAGAAGCGCGCCCCCGCGAGGCCTAGCGCTGCAGCGCGGAAGCAAGACGCAGCAGCGAAAGGAATTCGGACCGGTATCCGAAAGGATCGGCTCCCCGGGAAGAGGCGGCGATCTCTTCGATCCTCTCGAAGCTGAAACCGGCCACGGCATCCTCTTCACGCAGCTTCTGACCAAACGCGGCCACCGCGACGGAAAAACGCTGGTCTGGTCCGGCAGCATTGAATGACACTACCTCGTCGGACTTCGTCACCGGAATCATCATGAGTTTCGAACTGTCCTCATCGGGCAGCTTGTAGCGGATCTTGATGGAGGCATATTCATCCGAATTGGCGACGCCACCATTGGCAGCCGAGGCTTCGCCGTAGCGCAGGTCGTCGATCTGCTGCGGCGCGCCTTTCGGCGTTATTTCGTAGATCGCGGTCACCGAATGACCGGAGCCGATCTCGCCCGCATCGACGCGATCGTTGTTGAAATCCTCGCGGTTCAGTGTCCGCGTTTCGTAGCCGATCAGCCGGTATTCGGCGACTTTGGCCGGATTGAACTCGACCTGGATCTTCACATCCTTGGCAATGGGAAACAGTGTAGAAAACGCCTCCTGGACCAGGACCTTCTCGGCTTCCTGCAAGGTATCGATATAGGCGGCAGTTCCGTTGCCGTTCTGGGCCAGCGCCTGCATCAGCCGGTCGTTCAGATTGCCTCGCCCGAAGCCGAACACTGACAGGAACACCCCGCTCTTGCGCTCCTGCTCGATAAGACTCTTCAGGGCCTCGTCGCTGGTCTGGCCGACATTAAAGTCTCCATCTGTGGCCAGCATGATCCTGTTCACGCCATCCTCGACGAAGCTTTCGCGCGCAAGCCGATAGGCTTGGCTGATGCCCGCTTCGCCGGCGGTGCTGCCGGCGGGCTGAAGACGGTCAATGGCGTCCAGGATCTTCGCTTTTTCCGACACCGGCGTTGACTCCAGCACCGTTCCGGCATCACCCGCATAGGTGACGATTGCTATGGTGTCGTCGGGTTTCAGCCTGCCGATCAGCAATCGAAATGCCGATTTCAGCAATGGCAGCTTGTCAGGCTCATCCATGGAACCCGATACGTCGATCAGGAAGACGAGATTGGCCCTTGGCTGTGCCGCCGGCTGCACATCATATCCCTTGATGGCAACATGCATAAGCTTGTGCTGGGCGTTCCAGGGCGCCGGCATGACCGTGACAGTCGGCTTGAACGGGATTTCCGGAGAGTCCGGCCCCTCCCAGCCATAGGGAAAGTAGTTGATCAGTTCCTCCACCCGCACCGTGTCGGGCCGCGGCAGGATGCCCTGCTTCAGCGAGCGGCGGACGAAGGAATAGGAAGCGGTGTCCACATCGATCGAGAAGGCCAAACGGGGATCTTCGGCGCGGGACCTAACCGTATTGGACCGGAAACCTTCGATGCGGTCACCTCCTTCCGGCCGCTGCATTACTGTCCCGTCGGGCACGGGCAAGAGCGATGGCGCAGCCTCGGGAGCATCGACCCCCTTGCCGGCCATATCGGCGGAACGACCTTCAAGCAGACGAGGCGGTCCAGCCACTCCATCGTTCCGCGCAGGAGCGGCAGCGAGCGCGCCTTCCGGTTTGGGCTGTATTGGCGCGGGGGACATCCTCCCGAGGTCATTGCTCTCCGCTTCGGTCCGGGCCGATGTCGTAGCCGGCGTTTCTGCTCCCTGGTCGGCGATGTTGCGACCTGGGAAATCGAAAGTGCCCTGTCCCAGCAAATGGAACGCCGTGTAGCCCGCAATTGGCAGGGCGACGAGGCCGGCGAGAGCGGGCGCGGCAAACAATTTACGATGCATGATCTCCCTCCAGAGCTTTGCTGCTCGTGAGGTGAGACGTGCCTGCTCGGCCGATCCTTGGGAGACGGGAGCGATTTTTTCCTCAGTAGCATCGAAAGCGGTCATGGCTGCATGCAGGGCAGCAATCTTCGCTTCCGGATCGGGTGCTGGCGCACGCAGATTGCGCAGCTTGGCCAGTTCGTTGTCGCTAACCACGGTCACTCTCCCCGGCCGAGCGCAACAGGCGCTTGAGCCGCTTCTTCGCTTCATGGATGTGCCACGAAACCGTCTTCTCGGAGACCGCCATCGCCTCGGCCGCAACGGCGTGGGGCATCCCCTCGCCATAGACAAGCAGGATCGCGTCGCGCTGCTTGTCCGGGAGGTTCCGCACCGCTGTCCAGAGCGCTTCAACGCGATCGTCGGGGTGTTCCGGCGCTGCTCCCAGGATCTGGACATGTGCGCCATAGGCTTCAGCCCTGGCCCTTTCACGCATGCCCTTGCGCGCATGATCGCGAACGGCGTTCAAGGTCATCGCGTAGAGCCAGGTGGAGAACGCACTATCACCCCGATAGTCGCGTATCGCGCGGCCGAGCCTGATGCACACCTCCTGCGTAATGTCTTCCGCATCGGCCTTGCGGCCCGACCAGCGCCAGGCAACGCGATAGATGAAATCATAGTGCCTTTCGACCAATCGGCCGAAAGCGCCCCTGTCGCCGTCCTTTGCCTGCCCGATCAGCGAGCTGTCGGAGGCTTCATCTTCATCCAGCATCATCGCCATCATTTGCCTGTTGGACGTAGGCTATGGGCGATTCCTTGGGCGACGGTAAAAGATTCTTCGACGGCATGCCTGAGTCAGGCGGCGGCTGAAAATCGATCAACCTTTGGCGTCGCACTGCGTTGTGCCTTCTCCAAACCAAGGAGGCCATCATGCAGGTTAAATCGGAAACCGTCGCGGAAGCCGAAAAACAGCGCACCATTCAGCGTGGCATAGACGCCAAGGACCGGGCCGAGAAAGACGGAGGAAAGAAGCAAGCCGCAATGCAGGCGGGCGCACGGCACTATCCCGAACCCCCATTCCCTGAACAACATCTGGCAAAGCCCGGGCACGAGCACCAGGTGGAGCCGGCACCGCCTTTCGATTCTCCCCATTTCATCCGGCCTAAGAAACCTGATGGGAAAATGGCGCTCCTAACCCGCGCGGGTTTCCGGATCGGGCGGGGCGTGGCGGGGGCTGTCTCTTTTACACATA
>QGUU01000310.1 GCA_003242525.1 Pseudomonadota bacterium
CGAAAAGATCACCAAGGACTTCAATGCCAGTCAGAGCGAATATGAGGTCGTCCCCGTCTTCAAGGGCACCTACCCCGAAGCGCTGAATGCGGGCATTGCCGCATTCAGGGCCAAGCAGGCCCCCGATATCCTCCAGGTGTTCGACGTGGGCACCGGCGTCATGATGGCAGCGGAAGGTGCGGTCAAGCCTGTCGCGGAGGTTCTGGAAGGCGCGGGCATGACGTTCGACAAGAGTCAGTATCTGCCCGGAATCGTGGCCTATTACTCAAGGCCCGACGGCACCATGCTGTCCTTCCCCTACAACTCCTCCTCGCCGATCCTCTATTACAACAAGGACATATTCAAGAAGGCGGGGCTTGACGAGAACGTCCCGCCCAAGACCTGGAACGAGGTCTGGGACATGGCCAGGAAGATCAAGGAAAGCGGTGCAGCGCCCTGCGGCTACACTTCGACCTGGCTGACCTGGATCCATCTGGAGAACTTCGCCGCATGGAACGACGTTTCCTACGGCACGCACGAAAACGGACTGGGTGGCACGGATGTGGAACTGAAGATCAACGAACCGATCTTCGTCAACCACTTCCAGGCCATTGCAGATCTCGCCAAGGATGGCACGTTCAAATATGGCGGGCGCACCTCCGAGGCCAAGCAGCTCTTTCTGGCCGGCGAATGCGGCATCTTCACCGAATCGTCGGGCGGCCTGGGCGACATCGTCAAGTCGGGGATGAATTACGGCATTGGCCAGTTGCCCTACGACACGGACGCCAAGGGACCGCAGAACACCATTCCCGGCGGCGCCAGCCTCTGGGTCTTCGCCGGCAAGTCGGACGAGCAGTACAAGGGCATTGCCGCTTTCTTCTCCTATCTTTCGAAGACGGAAGTGCAGCAATATCTGCATGAAACCTCCGGCTATCTGCCGGTCACCCTTGCCGCATATGAAGCGACCAAGAGCTCCGGCTTCTACGAGAAGAATCCCGGCCGCGAGACGCCGATCCTGCAGATGATGGGCAAGGCGCCGACGGAAAACTCCAAGGGCGTGCGCCTCGTCAACCTGCCGCAGGTGCGCGACATCCAGAACGAGGAGTTCGAGAAGATGCTGGCCGGCCAGCAGACCGCCCAGCAGGCACTCGACAATGCGGTGGAGCGCGCCAACAAGGCGATCCAGGAAGCCATCGGCAACTGAGCCTTCGCAGGCTTCGGAGGGTGATCGAAATCGTTCCGCTCGGGCTTGCCGGCCGTCTCCCTGACCGGGGAGGTCGGCCGGTGCCTATCCCGGCCGACGGCGTTTCCGTAGGCGGGCCGCGGCCGAAGCGCGGGCCCGCTCCCGTCGAGTGGGGCATGATCTCCAGGCCAGAGGGAAGCATAGTTCCGTGAGCCCCCGCGTCGTCTTTCCCCATAAGGTCCTGCCCTACCTGCTGGTGGCGCCGCAACTCGCCATCACGCTGGTCTTCTTCTACTGGCCGGCGGTGCAGGCCCTCTACCAGTCGATGCTGAAGGAAGATCCGTTCGGCCTTAAGTCGACATTCGTCTGGTTCGATAATTTCGTGAAGGTCCTGTCGGACCCCGCCTATCTGAACTCCATCAGGGTGACGACGATCTTCACTGTCGCCACCGCGGCGCTTGCCATGTGCGTGGCGCTCCTGCTCGCCGTCATGGCAGACAAGGTGGTGCGCGGAAGAGGATTTTATCGGACGCTGATGATCTGGCCCTATGCGGTGGCCCCGGCCATAGCCGGCATGCTGTTCCTGTTCATGTTCAACCCTTCCATCGGCTCCATTGCCGTGATGATGCGCCGCATCGGAATAGACTGGGATCCGGTGCTCGACGGCTCTGACGCGATGATCCTGATAATCGTGGCAGCGTCCTGGAAGCAGATCAGCTACAATTTCCTGTTCTTCGTCGCTGGCCTGCAGGCGATCCCCAGATCGCTCATCGAGGCAGCGGCGATAGACGGCGCCGGCGAAACCAAGCGGTTCTGGACAATCGTCTTCCCGCTTCTCGCGCCGACAACCTTCTTCCTTCTGGTCATCAACACCACCTACGCCTTCTTCGACACGTTCGGCATCATCCACGCCGTTACCGGAGGGGGGCCGGGCAAGGCGACCGAAACGCTGGTCTACAAGGTCTACAACGACGGCTTCGTGAACCTGATCCTTGGCGATTCCGCAGCCCAGTCCGTCATCCTGATGGCGATCGTCATCGCGCTCACCGCCCTTCAGTTTCGCTATGTGGAAAAAAAGGTGCACTATGGGTGAGAGGCAGTGGGCTTCAGACCGCCAAGGAGCCATGCGCCGGACTTCGTGTCCGGGCACCGACGTCTCCAGCCATCGTGAAAGCGCGAATAGGCGCCCCGCTGTGCCGCGCGGACGGGGCGGGATGGGAGGCGCCCGATGATGATCGGCTCTTCCCGCTTGCGCAAATGGATCGCCCATGCGGCGCTGGTCCTCGGCATCCTCGTCGTGGCCTTCCCGATCTACTACACCTTCGTGGCCTCGACCCATACGCTGCAGACCATCCTGCGTCCGCCACTGCCGCTGCTGCCCGGCCCCGAATTTCTCGACAACTATGCCGAAGCACTATTCGGCGGCGTCAACCGTATCGGTGGTGTCGGCGTTGATGTTCTTTTGCTGAACACCACGATCATGGCGCTGGGTATCGCCGTCGGGAAGATCTGCATCTCGATCCTGTCTGCATACGCCATCGTCTTTTTCCGCTTTCCGCTGCGGATGACTTTCTTCTGGCTGATCTTCATCACGCTGATGCTGCCGGTGGAGGTGCGCATTCTGCCAACCTACAAGGTGATGGTGGACCTTGGTCTAATCGACACCTATGCCGGGCTGATATTGCCGCTCGTCGCCTCGGCCACGGCGACGCTTCTGTTCCGTCAGTTCTTCATGACCATTCCCGGCGAACTGGTGGAAGCGGCGCGGGTGGACGGCGCGGGTCCCTGGCGTTTCTTCTTCGATATCCTCCTGCCCCTGTCGCGGACCAACATCGCGGCCCTGTTCGTCATCCTCTTCATCTATGGATGGACGCAGTATCTGTGGCCGCTTCTCGTGACGAACCGCAGCGACATGAACACCATCGTCATAGGGCTGAAAAAGATGGTCTCCTTTGCCGATGCGGACACGCAGTGGCATCTGGTGATGGTCACGGCGATGCTGGCCATAGTGCCTCCGATCCTTGTGGTGGTAATGATGCAGCGGTGGTTTGTGCGCGGCCTGGTCGAAAGCGAAAAGTGAGATCGAATGGCGACTGTCGAGCTGAAGGATGTGAGGAAGATCTATCCCGGCGGCGTCGAGGCCGTGAAGGGCGTGTCCATCGCGGTTCCCGACAGGGAGCTTTGCGTTCTCGTCGGCCCGTCCGGCTGCGGCAAGTCCACCTTGCTGCGTATGATCGCAGGCCTGGAAACCATCACAACGGGCACCTGCTCCATTGACGGCAGGGTAGTCAACGAGATCGGCCCCACCGAGCGCGACATTGCGATGGTGTTCCAGAACTACGCGCTCTACCCGCACATGAAGGTCTACGACAACATGGCCTATGGCCTGCGCAACCGCGGTACGCCAAAGGATGAGATAGACCGGCGCGTGCGCGAGGCCGCGGCTACGCTGGAACTGTCCCATCTGCTGGACCGGCGGCCGCGCGAGCTTTCGGGCGGGCAGCGCCAGCGCGTAGCAATGGGACGCGCCATCGTGCGCAAGCCCAAGGTGTTCCTTTTCGACGAGCCCCTTTCAAATCTCGACGCCAAGCTGCGGGGGCAGATGCGGGTCGAGATCAAGAACCTGCAGCGTTCGCTAGGGGTGACTTCCGTCTATGTCACGCACGACCAGCTCGAAGCCATGACCCTGGCCGACATGCTCGTGGTGATGAATGCGGGGGTGATCGAGCAGCAGGGCGCTCCGCTCGACATATATGAGAAGCCGGCTTCGATCTTCGTTGCCTCGTTCATCGGCGCGCCGCCGATGAATCTTCTGTCGTTGGCCGGCGGGGAAAGGCGCGTTGCCATTGCAGCTGTCTCCGAGAGGGACTACAGCGCGCGCAAA
>QGUU01000311.1 GCA_003242525.1 Pseudomonadota bacterium
ATCGTATGCTTTCCTTCCTCATGGACCTTCCAGGTGCGGCGGCAGCAAAGAACCACCGGGAGGACGATCCGCATGTCGCCGCGGCGGCGCTTCTCTACCACGTCATCAATGCGGACGGCATTCGCCAGGACGTGGAATGGGAGCGGTTCAAGGCCGCCCTCCAGAGGAACTATTCCGTCAGTGGAGCGGAACTGGAGCGGCTTGCACGGGCCGGGGAGACAGCCGACAACGAAGCGATTGATCTTTACGCCTTCACCAGCGTGCTCAAGCGCCATCTCGACAATGACGAGCGCAAGGCCTTCATCGGGCTCATGTGGGAAATCGTCTTCGCCGATGGCGAGTTGCACGAACTGGAGGATAATGTGGTATGGCGTGTGGCCGAGCTGCTCGGCGTGGAGCGCCGCGACCGAATCGAGGCACGCCGCCGCGCCGCCGGCAATATTCCGGGTTTGAGTGCAAATCTCGACGACGAGTAATTCCATCCTTCATGCCACTCAGGTCGAAGCCCAAGGTCCTCATCATTCTCCATCAGGAACGGTCAAGCCCAGGACGGGTTGGCCAGATGCTGATCGAACAAGGCTTTGCCCTCGATATCAGGCGCCCGCCGCTTGGCGATAGTCTGCCCGAAACGCTCGACGATCACGCCGGTGCCGTCGTCTTTGGCGGACCGATGAGCGCTAACGACCACGAGGAATTCGTAAAGCGCGAGACAGACTGGCTGGCCGTGCCATTGAAGGAGAACCGGCCGCTGCTTGGTATCTGTCTCGGCGCGCAGATGCTGGTCAACCATCTCGGCGGCAAGGTCGAGGGACATGAGCGGGGACTGGTCGAGATCGGCTGGTATCCGCTCCGCGCCACAAAGGAAGGCCGCAAGCTGATGCAATGGCCTGAAATGGTCTATCAGTTCCATCGCGAGGGCTTTTCCCTCCCCAGCGGCGCGACGCTGCTCGCCACCGCCGAAACCTATCCGAACCAGGCTTTCCGCTATGGCGAGAATGCCTGGGGCATTCAGTTCCATGCCGAGCTGACCCGATTGATGATGCATCGCTGGGTGGTGCACGGCGCCCACCGCTTCGAGCTGCCTGGCGCGCAGCCAGGGCGGGACCACCTTGGTGGCCGGCTAATCTGGGACATGCACCTGAAACGGTGGTTGCAGGAATTTCTCCAGACCGTTTTCGGGCGTCTGGACAAAGGCATGGCCGGATGACGGTTCGCGAACGAAGCCGGCCTGATCGATGTCCCCGTCTGTCCCTCACATATCGATTCGGGCGGCGATCTGTGCCGGCGTGACGCCCGCTTCGCGCAGCGCCGCAAGCCCTGTGTCGCGAAAGCTCTTGGAGAGCTTGCGGCCGTCGGGACCGAGGATCAGGCGATGGTGCAGGTAGCGCGGCGCAGGCAGGCCGAGCAGTTCCTGCAGCAACCGCTGGACCGAGGTTGCAAGATAGAGGTCGCGTCCGCGTACCACATGGCTCACGCCCTGGATCGCATCATCCACCACCACAGCGAGATGATAGCTGGTCGGCACCTCCTTGCGCGCCACGATCACATCACCCCATGATTGGGGCTCTGCCTCGATCCGATGCGTGGCCGTCAGGGTTTCATCCGTGAACTCCTCCCAGTACAGGCTGTTCCCGATGCGGTCCAGCGCCGCCGCAACGTCAAGCCGCCAGGCAAATGGAGCACCCTCTGCCATTCGCCTTTTTCGCTCTCGCTCGGAAAGCGCCTTGTCGGCAGGAGGATAGAGTGGCGCGCCGTCAGGATCGTGCGGCCATTTTTTGCCGCTCTGTGCAATGAAGGCGCGTATCTCGCCGCGGCTCATGAAGGCGGGATAGACAAGGCCTTCGGCAATCAGTCGATCCAGTGCCTCCCGATAATCGGCAAAGTGCTCGGATTGGCGTCGCACCGGCATTTCCCAGCGGATACCCAGCCATTCCAGGTCGCGATAGATTGCCGCCTCGAATTCCGGCGTGCAGCGGGTCGTATCTATATCCTCGATGCGCAGAAGCATGCGGCCGCCCGTCTGGCTCGCCAGTCTGGCGTTCAGCAGAGCCGAACAGGCATGGCCAAGATGCAGGGCGCCGTTTGGACTCGGCGCGAAACGGAATGTCGGCAACGTCATCGTGCAGCGCCCGGTGTTGTGCGACGTGTCGGGCGATTGCTACCTTGCCGGTTGCGCAGGAACAAGGAAAGTAATGCAGTCTATCGCCACGCTTGATGACCTTTACCGTGGGCTCGACGCGCTGTGCGCGCTGGACCCGCGGCTCGCCGGGGTACGCGCCTTGGCGGGCGAGGTGCCGCTACGGCGATCTCAGCCCGGCTTCCACAGCCTCGCCTCGATCATCGTGGCGCAGCAGGTTTCCCGCGCGAGCGCCGACGCCATCTTCGGGCGACTGACGCGCCTCCTCGACCCTCTGACGGCGGATGCCGTGCTGGAGGCTGATGAGACCCTCTTTCGCGAAGCGGGGCTGTCTAGGCCAAAGCAGCGCGGGCTTCGGGCTGCGGCGCACGCCGTGGCAGACGGCCTCGACCTTTGCCGTCTTTGCTACCTGGAGGCAGAAGAAGCAATTGCCGCACTGACGGCGGTTCCTGGAATCGGGCCTTGGACGGCACAATGCTACCTCCTTTTTGCCGGCGGCCATCCGGATATCTTTCCGGCGCGCGACGTGGCGCTGCAAAGCGCCGTGGGGAATGCACTGGGGATCTTGCCTCGGCCGCGCGAAAAGGCACTGCTGGAGCTCGCCGAATCATGGTCCCCATGGAGGAGTGTCGCAGCACGGCTCTTCTGGGCGTACTATCGAGAATTGAAGGGACGAGACGCCGCTCCGCCCGCATGATCAGTGAAAAAGCCTAGAAATCATGCGCGTTTGCGCATGGGCGAGCCATATATTCTGCTTCACATCACTGTCATGTCAGGCGTACAGTATCGCGTCGCCCATCGGTCAAGAACACGGAGCCCGGAACGTGACGGTTGCCGTATCCCCGGATGCGCTACCCGCACTGGTGCTGAACGCCGACTATCGGCCGCTCAGCTACTATCCGCTGTCGCTCTGGTCCTGGCAGGACGCGATCAAGGCGGTGTTTCTCGACAGGGTCAATATCGTCGCCGAATATGAGCAGGCCGTCTCGTCGCCGACATTTTCGATGAAGCTGCCATCAGTGGTCAGCCTGAAGGCCTATGTGAAGCCGTCGCGATACCCGGCTTTCACGCGCTTCAACGTTTTCCTGCGCGACCGATTCCGGTGCCAGTATTGCGGCAGCGGGGAGGATCTTACCTTTGACCATGTAATCCCGCGTCATCGCGGCGGCGCGACGACGTGGGAGAATGTGGTCGCCGCCTGCTCCCCCTGTAATCTCAGGAAGGGGGGGCTGATGCCCGCCCAAGCCAAGATGTGGCCGCTGCAGAAACCCTACAGGCCCACGGTGCATGATCTGCACAATAACGGCCGACTTTTTCCCCCGAACCATCTGCATGAAAGCTGGATGGACTACCTCTACTGGGATGTGGAACTGGAGCCGTAGAATCGGAGAACTCCTGTTCGGCGCCTATGCGTGGAGACGCGTGTCGCCGGTTCCTTGCCGTCGCCTGCCGCGGAAATTTGCCGAACCCGGCTCAGTCCCGGCCAAAAGCGCCCTTGAAGGCTACCGCTGCAAGGATGAAAGCCGCAACAGCCTGCCAGCCGGCCAGCGACAGCCCCAGAATGCGCAAGGCAGCCTTGTCGCATGAGGGTGGAACGAACTGGTCCAGCGCGTCGAGCACACCTTTGCCGCCCGTGTCGACCGGTCCGGCAACGGCCGCGCAGTCAGTCGGCCCCGGCCACCAGCCCCATTCGACGCCAGAGTGAAACACCCCGAGATAGAGTCCATAGACCATCAGCAGGCCACCGACTGCCAGGATTGCGCGCGAAATCCAGGCCGGCATGTACAGCGCTGCAAGCAGAGCCAAAAGCATCAGCGGGGCGCCGAAATAGTAGGGGGTCCGCTGCTCATAGCAGAGCTTGCAGGGGATGTAGCCGCCTATGTGCTGGAAGGCGAGGGCCGACCC
>QGUU01000312.1 GCA_003242525.1 Pseudomonadota bacterium
CGGTCACCTTGTTCAACCCGGTCGTCTATCTGGTGAGCGGTTTTCGCTGGGCTTTCTTCGGCATTTCCGATGTCTCGGTCGCCGTAAGCCTCGGCATGACGCTTGGGTTCCTGTTCGTCTGCGTCGTGATCGTCGGCTGGATCTTCCGCACTGGCTATCGCCTGCGCGCATGATCCGCATTCCACAGCCCGCAACACACACGTTGACGCGGCTTGCTTATCCAAACTAACTGTCCCGGCCGGCGACACGGCCGGTCTACTCAGCCGCGGGAACCAGAATGAGCATATGGGGTCTTGTGCAGCTCGGGCTGTCGACCGTCATCTTCCTGCTTGCGGCGACGGCCGCCAAGCAATGGGGATTGGCCCCCAGCGTCGGCAAGCTCGTATGGACGCTGGTCCTTTACACGATCGGCAACCTGATCATGCTTCGGCTGATCCGCGAATACGGCATGTCCATTTCGCTCAGTCTGTCAGCGGTGATCCAGCTCGTGGCGGTCAACGTGATTGCCCTTGCCGTCTATGGTGAGAAGCTCAACGCCATGCAGGGCGCAGGTGTGCTCCTGGCAATTGCCTCCGTGGCCCTGATAACCCTCGGGCCCTATGTCCAGGGACGATGACGCGCGGCAGCCGCATGAAACGGATTCGAAGGTCGATCCTGAGCAGGATTGAACTGCCGATATTGCTCGCGGGACTGGCCCTGGCCGGCGCACTTTGGAGCTTCATGGAGCTGGTCGAGATCGCGCGCGCCTCCACGCCACACGATCTCGACATGCGGGTTCTTCTTGCCTTCCGGGTGGAGGGCCATCCCGACACGCCCATCGGACCCCCATGGCTGGAAGATGCAGTGCGCGACATCACCGCGTTGGGGAGCGTCAGCGTCCTGGTGCTGATCGTGGCGGCCGTTTTCATCTATTTCCTCCTGGCCGGGCAGGGGGGCACGGCGCTCTTCGTCTTTCTCGCGGTTGCCTCCGGGCAGATCCTGTCGAGTTGGATGAAAGTGGGTGTCAGCCGCCCGCGTCCCGAACTTGTCTCGCATCTTGCCGCGGAAACCTCGATGTCCTTTCCCAGCGGGCATGCCATGCTGTCGGCCGTGACCTATCTCACGCTTGGGGCTCTGGCCACGCGCGTCCTGCCGGGCAGGGTGACCCGCGCCTATGTCCTGTTGCTGGCCGTGTTCGTCACGCTGATGGTCGGCGCCAGCCGTGTATATCTCGGCGTGCACTGGCCCTCCGATGTCCTCGCCGGCTGGTGCGCGGGCTTTGCCTGGGCCTTGTCGTGGTGGCTGGTCGCGCGCTTGCCCTGGCGGCGTCTTTTTCCAGGCGATCACAATCGATGATTACGCGTCAACCGTGGGTATTGATGTTTGACACATCATTTTAAATGTTCTATGCATGTATCGTACGATCTTAGAATGGAGTGCTGCCGATGATCACCGCTGCGCAGATGCGCGCCGCGCGAGCATTGGCCGGCATCGACCAGAAGACGCTCGCGGAACGCGCCGGCGTTTCCTTGCCGACCATCCAGCGCATGGAAGCCAGTGAGGACGTGGTGCGCGGCATGGTTGACACGCTGATGAAGGTTATCCAGGCCCTCGAGGAGGCCGGTGTGGAACTGATCGGCGAGAACCAGGCGAGCGAACGCGGCGGCCGTGGCGTTCGGCTCAAGGCTCCTCCCCAGGGCGACGCTCCGTTCTCAGGTGGATGAATTCAGTCGCGACGGCGACCGCCGACGTTTGTGCCGACGATCCCGCCGTCCTTTAAGCGGATGCAGTTCATGAAGGATCCCGGTCACACGGTCCGGCAGGCAAGGCCGAGTTTCGCCGACCTGTTCACCCCCAAGCTGGTTACGGTGCTTCGCGAAGGCTATGGCGCGGCACAACTGCGTGCCGACCTCCTGGCGGGGCTCACGGTGGCGATCGTGGCGCTGCCACTGTCGATGGCGATTGCCATCGCTTCGCATGTCGACCCTGCCCGGGGGCTGTTCACAGCCATCGTCGGCGGCTTTCTGGTAGGCGCACTGGGCGGCAGCCGCTTCCAGATTGGTGGGCCGGCCGGGGCCTTCATCGTGCTTGTTGCCGCGACGGTGGACCGTCATGGCATAGACGGAATGCTCTTGGCGACGCTGATGGCCGGCGCCATTCTTGTAGCGGCGGGTTTTCTCAGGCTCGGCGCCTATGTAAAGTTCATTCCCTATCCCGTGACGGTCGGATTTACCGCGGGCATCGCGGTCATCATCATGTCAAGCCAGTTGCGCGACCTGTTTGGGCTGACCCTGCAGGGCAAGGAGCCGGGGGATCTGGTGCCGCGACTGATCGCTCTGGGAGAAGCCGCCGGCACGATCAATCCCGCCGCCGTGGCCATTTCCATTCTGACGATCGCCATCATTGTCGCGGTCAAGCGCTTGCGCCCGTCCTGGCCTGGCCTGCTGGTGGCCGTGGTGGCGGCCTCCGTGGTCACCGCGCTCTTCCAGCTTCCGGTCGAGACAGTCGGCTCCCAGTTTGGGGGCATTCCTCGCTCCCTGCCGGAGCCCTCCCTTCCGGCCTTCAGCCTCGACAAGGCAATGGCCGTTTTGCCCGATGCGATCGCCTTTGCCCTGCTTGCGGCGATCGAATCGCTGCTTTCAGCCGTCGTTGCCGACGGCATGACAGGCCGGCGCCATCGTTCGAACTGCGAATTGGTGGCGCAGGGTGCGGCCAATATTGGTTCCGCGTTGTTCGGCGGCCTCTGCGTTACGGGTCTTATCGCCCGCACGGCCACCAACATACGCGCCGGCGCCCATGGCCCGGCTTCCGGCATGTTCCACTCCCTGTTCATCCTGTTGTTCATGCTGGTTGCTGCGCCGCTTGCCAGCTACATTCCGCTGGCGGCCCTTGCCGGAGTTCTGGCCACCGTTGCCTGGAACATGGTGGAGCGGCCGGCGGTCACGGCGCTGCTTCGCTCCTCGCGCGGTGATGCGCTGGTTCTGGTGGCGACCTTTGCCCTGGTCATCTTCCGCGATCTTACCACCGGCATCGTCGTCGGCTTTGCGCTCGGCGCGATGCTTTTCATCGGGCGCATGGCGCGGTCGGTTGAAGTGGAGGTCCATGCACCGCCGGTCAGCGAAGACCGTGCCGACGATGCCAATGGCGAGCGCGTTGCCTACGATCCGTCCGAGGGTGCCGATCCCGACACGGTCGTGTACCGCATTTCCGGCGCCTTCTTCTTCGGCGCGGCGGCAACCGTGGCCGCGGTGCTCGATCGAATTGCCGATCGGCGCAAAAATTTCATTCTCGACTGTTCTGCTGTTCCGTTTCTCGACTCCACTGCCGCCAATGTGATCGAAGGGGCGGCAAGGAAGGCAAGGCAGGCCGGAGTTCGTTTCATCGTTGCCGGCGCTTCGCGGCAGGTCCGGCACATGCTGGTCACCCATGGCGTGAGGCCACCGCTTGCCACCTTCGCTCCAACCGTGGCCGCGGCGCGCGGGAGGCTGAAAGCGGCGGAGGCGGCCTGAGATAGCGAGCGCCCGAATCCCGCGGCGCGCGGAAAGCCGTCCCCGCGCTTTGGCAAACCGATGCGAAAAAACGGGGGACGCATGCGCCGTCAGGGGTTTGGAGCGCCGGTTCCCGCCTGATACATCTGTGCCGGTGATTCGTGGGACCTGGGACGGCTTATGCAGCGGCTTGCCGGCCGGATAATCTTGTTGTGGGGCTGGCGCCGAGTAGTGACGGCCTGGCTTGCCGGCGCGCTGCTGGTTCTGGCGCAGGCGCCATACGATTTCCCCGCCGTGGGTTTCGTGTCCTTCCCCGTCCTGGTCTGGCTGCTCGACGGCGCCACCGGTGAGGTCACCTCAAATCGCCTCGGCCGGTTACGTCCCGCCTTTGCGGTGGGGTGGTGGTTCGGCTTCGGCTATTTTCTCGCCGGGCTTTGGTGGATAGGCAGCGCGCTTCTGGTGGAGGCGGACGACTTCGCCTGGGCGCTACCCCTCGCCGTCCTGGGCATCCCATTGATGCTCGCCTTTTTTTACGGCCTCGCGACCGCCCTGGCGCGC
>QGUU01000313.1 GCA_003242525.1 Pseudomonadota bacterium
CAACCCGGGGGGGAAAAATTATTGACCGCTGTACCATCCCCCAAAAATCCACAACCGTTTTTTTTGCGGGCCCCGCCTTTGCGGGTGCTGGCGCCCTTTTTCCTCCCCCCCCCCCCCCGCCTCTTCTCGCTCGCATTCACGGATCCCGCCGGTACCTGGGTGCCCTTCCAAACGCTCGTGGCCAGTCCAGTCTACCGTCAGGTGGTCGTCAACACCCTTGTGGTTGCGTTCGCCGTCACCGCGATCTGCGCTGTCCTGGCCTGGCCGGTGGCCTATATCCTCAGCAAGCTGAAGGGCCTGTGGTTTGTCATCGCCCTTTATGGAGTCCTGTTTCCGTTCTGGATTTCGGTGCTCGTTCGCACCTATGCGTGGATGCTGCTTCTCGAGCGGAACGGCCCGCTCAACAGGATGCTCGTCGAGTCCGGCATGACCGACGGGCCGATTGCGCTGCTGTTCAATAACACCGGCGTCATGATCGGCATGGTTCACGTGTTGCTGCCTTACATGATCCTTCCGCTCTACAGCGCAATGAGTCGGATAGACCCACGCCTCTTGCTGGCCAGCGACGGGCTCGGAGCTGGACTGATGGATACATTCCGGCGCATCTATCTACCGCTTTGCCTGCCTGGACTGGCTGGCGGAGCGACATTCGTGTTCCTGCTTTCGCTAGGCTTCTTCATCACTCCCGCACTCCTGGGAGGAGCCAATGCGATCACCCTCTCCATGCTCATCGCAAGTTTCGTCAACGATCGCCTTGCCTGGTCGCTGGCCGCAGCCGGTTCGCTGGTGCTCCTCCTCGTTGTCCTGCTGATCATGGGCCTGACGGCGAAGCTGCTGCCTCTTGAAAAGGGGATGTTTGCGAAATGAGCAAATTACCCCTGTGGCTGCGCATTGCTGGCAACTCCGCAGCGAGCCTCATCCTCGGCTTTCTCGTCCTGCCGATCCTGGCCGTCGTGCCGGCATCATTCAATAAGGCAAGTTTTATCTACCTGCCACCACGCGCCTATTCAGGAGTGTGGTACGAACGCTTCCTGGAGGACGTGGAATGGCGGACCTCCCTGCTCAATAGTCTTCAGGTGGCAACCCTCGCAACGGTCGTTGCCGTGATCCTGGGCACGCTCGCCGCCATCGGCCTACGCCGGTTGGAAGGGCGATGGCGGGCCGGCATCACAGCCTTGTTCCTCGCGCCGATGATCGTGCCTGTCGTCGTAACCGCGGTCGCCCTTTATCGCAGCGCACTCGATGTCGGACTGAGCGGCAGCATCCTTGGCATGAGCCTGGGGCACATGATTCTGGCCTTGCCCTTCGTAGTCATAAATGTCGGCATTGCCCTTCGGGGCGTCGACGAAAACTGGATCAAGGCTGCGTCGGGGCTGGGCGCCGGCCCGTGGACAGTATTCCGCACCATCACCTTACCGAATATCACGCCCGGCATTGTAGGAGGCGCCGTATTCTCTTTCATCACCTCCTTCGACGAGGTGGTCGTGGCCGTGTTTCTCGCCGGCTACTCGAACAAGACCCTGCCCGTGAAGATCTGGGAGTCGATCCGACTTGAGTTCACCCCTGTGATCGCCGTGGCGGCAACCATGATGATCGTTCTAGCGATCGTCCTGTTTCTAGTGGCCCAACTGGTCAGCAGCAGGAGGGAGATCTCAACACAATGAAGAATGCAGGGCTTCCCCTTCGGCTAGAGGGCGTTTCGAAGCGCTATGGAACCTATACAGCGCTGACGCCGACGGATCTCTCCGTCGCGGCCGGAGAATTCCTGACACTGCTTGGCCCTTCGGGCTCGGGCAAGACCACCTTGCTGAATCTGATCGCCGGCTATCTCGAACCGACGTCGGGCAGGATCGAGATCGGCTCGCGCGATGTGACAGGTCTTCCAGCACGGCAGAGAAACATCGGCATGGTTTTCCAGAGCTACGCCTTGTTTCCCCACATGACGGTTGGGCAGAACATCGGATATGGCCTTGCGGTGCGAGGTGTCCCAAAGGCCGAGAGCGCGCGACGCGTGGCGGAGGTTCTCTCGCTCATGCAACTCGAAGGATACGCCAATCGGCCCATCCAAAAGATGTCTGGCGGCCAGCAGCAGCGGGTGGCGCTCGCAAGGGCCCTGATCATAGAGCCGGACGTTCTGCTAATGGACGAACCGCTGAGCGCGCTGGACAAGCAGTTGCGCCGTGCAGTCCAGCTCGAACTGCGCCGACTGCACCAGGAACATGGCCGCACGACGATTTATGTCACGCATGATCAGGAGGAAGCGCTCGTCCTCTCCGACCGGATCGCCGTGATGGACCGCGGCCGCATTCAGCAACTCGGATCCGTCGACGAAATCTACGACAGGCCGGCCAATGCGTTCGTTGCCGGTTTCATCGGAGAATCAAATCTGCTTCCGGCGAAAGTGAACGACATGGCAGGCGGCAAGGCCACGGCAGAGGTCGAAGCCTTCCGGCGAACGATGGTGGTTCAAGCCGCAGCCGGAGTGGAACCTGGCCAAACTGCTCGGCTGCTGCTGCGCCCCGAACATCTGCTTTTCAACAAAACCGACGACGGCGTTCCGGCCGAAATCGTTGAGACGGTCTATCTCGGGGAACTGAGCCAGTACAGCCTTGCACTGGAAAGCGGCCATGTTCTTACGGCGCGACAGATAACGGACCGTTCGCTTCGAAAGGGAATGAAGGTGACCCTATCCTGGGATCCAATTCATGCCCGTGTGGTTCCAGAAAACTGAGGAAGGAGGAAGACTTATGCATAGACGAACATTTCTCTTATCCGCCGCAGCAGGAGCGCTGGCGGCGGGTGTCGGAGCTTTGCCGCGCCTAGGGTACGCCCAAAGCCGGCCTTTCACGTTCACATCCTGGGGCGGAGCTCTTTCTGACGCTGAAAAATCGGCGTTCACGGATCCGTTCGCGGAAGAAAAAGGGATTCAGATCGTCAATACTTCCCCGACCGAGACGGCAAAGATCAAGGCCATGGTCGAGGCGGGGGCGGTTGAATGGGATCTCGTCGACGTCGGCGGTCGCACGGTTTGGCAAGGCGACGAAGAGGGCTTTCTCGAGAAACTCGACCTCTCGAAAATTCCGAATGCCGCCGATCTGGAGAAAGGTTGGGTCGCACCCCACGGAATTGCTACATCCACAGGCGCCACGGTCATGGCCTGGTCGACGGCCTCATTCCCCGACGGGGGCCCCGAAAGCTGGGCCGATTTCTGGGACGTCAAGCGTTTCCCTGGACCACGCGGCCTCTATAAGTATTTCTATTACAACTACGAAGCTGCCCTGCTCGCCGCCGGAGTAAAGCGCGAAGAGGTATATCCGTTGACCCCGGAGAAGGCAGAGATGGCGCTCGGCAAGATCAAGGAGATCAAACCCAGCGTCACAGTCTGGTGGGGCAGCGGAGCGCAGCCACCGCAACTCCTGTCCTCCGGGGAACTCGCCCTTTCATCGGCATGGAGCGGTCGCGTGCTTGCGGCGGCCCAAGAGGGCGCGCCCGTCGGATACACTTTCAAGGACGGTATCGCCTGGGCGAACTGGTTCGTCATTCCCAAAGGCTCGCCCTATGTCGAACTCGCACATGAACTGATCAACTTCAGCCTCGCGCCCGAGCAGCAGGCTAAGCTTCTGGACCTGAAGACCTATGGGCCGGTGTTGGCCTCGGTCACCTCGGATGCCGATGCCGAAACCAGGAAAATCCTGGTCATGACGCCGGAGAATCTGAAAGAGATGCTGATCATCAGCGAGAGTGACGCTCACAAATACATGCTCGAATACGAAGAGCAGTGGAATCAGCTGATGCTACAGTAGGGGCGTGGCGGTCTCTTGCGCATCCTGGCGCAAGAGACCGTTCATCATGAAGATTTCGATCTGAGAAGCGAATAGATGGTTCAGCCCCTGCCCGCCAGTCTGTGGGCCGCGACAGCGATTCCTCCACCTTCCAACTCACCTATCAATGGCGACCGGACCGCCGATGTCGCGATTGTAGGCGCGGGATATACAGGCCTGAGCGCGGCCTTGCATCTG
>QGUU01000314.1 GCA_003242525.1 Pseudomonadota bacterium
CACACCATCATGAACTGCACGCAGACCTGCCCGAAGGGGCTCAATCCCGCCAAGGCGATAGCGGAAATCAAGAAGATGATGGTGGAACGGCGCGTCTGACGGGTGCAGCGTCAGGCAGTACAGACCGGCAAGGATTGCGCCGGCTTGGGCTGAAAACGGCAATGGCCGCCAAAGCCGACAGCCTGCAGTACGAGCTACGCGCCTTCGGTGACACTCGCATTGAGATACGGCTTGGACGAGGCCCGACGGATCTGGCCTCAAAAGCGCCTGACCTTTAGGTTGCCCCTGGCGGGCGCTATCGGCGGAACAAGACTGCTTCCGTGTAGCCGTGAAAGGCTCTAGTGGTTTCCGGCATGAGTGACCAGTCATCCCTCCCCCTCCTTTCTCCCGCTGAAGCACGCGTCCTCGGTTCCCTGATCGAAAAGAAGGAACTGACGCCGGACGTATATCCGCTCACCCTCAACGCCACCCAGGCGGCAGCCAACCAGAAGACGGCGCGCGAGCCGGTGATGTCGCTAGAGCCGGCAGAGGTGCATCGCGCCCTCAAGACACTGGAACAGAAGGGATTGGTGCGGCAGGTTTTCGGCTCCCGCGTCGAGCGCTACGAGCACCTGGCGGCGCAGCATTTTTCCTTGACCCGACCGCAGGCGGCATTGCTCGGCCTGCTGCTTCTGCGTGGACCGCAAACCGCGCATGAACTTCTGGCGCGGTCCGAGCGGTTGGCGCGCTTTCAGTCAGTGGAGGCTCTCAGGAGCGAACTTGACATGCTGATCGGCAAGCGGCCGCCTTTGGTCAAGGAGATTGGCCGCGCTCCCGGCCAGCGCGAGGATCGTTACGCGCATCTGCTGAGCGGTGACGTCGCCGCCGCACCTGTTGCCACAGCAGCCGCTACGCCAGCGCCGTCGCTTTCATCGATTGCCGAACTGGAAGCGCGCATAGGCTCGTTGGAGAAACAGGTTGCGCAGCTGGCCGAAAGGCTGGAGGCGCTGGGCGGCTGAAACAGCCGTCCTGCACCGTGGCGGCCACATGCCGTCAAACTCGCCTGCCCATCCGTCCCATGACGAGCAGGCGGAACCTGCCGGATCACGCAAGTTTCGCGTCGAGCGAAACCTTGATGGCGCCGAGCGCCTTCGAAACGGGGCAACTGGCCTTTGCCTTGTCGGCAAGTTCCTTGAATTTCGCCTCGTCAATGCCCGGCACCTTGCCGGTCAGCTTCAATGCGCTCTCGGTGATCTCGAAGCCGCCTCCTGCCGCCGGGCCATAGGTCACGATCGCCTCGGCATTCAGCTCTTCCGCAGGCGTGCCGTTTTCGGCCAGGAAATGCGAAAGCTGCATTGCGAAACACCCGGCGTGAGCAGCCGCAATCAGTTCCTCCGGATTGGTGCCGGACTTGCCGCTTTCGTCCTGGAATCGTCCCTTGAACGAATAGGGCTGACCGGAGAAGGCGCCGCTTTGCGTATCCAGCGTGCCGCTGCCCTCGGTCAGCGAGCCCTTCCAAATTGCGGTTGCGTGACGGTTCATGCCGAACTCCTTTGATGCTCCGGACCGGCCCTATGCCGGCCGTCGCCATGACTATAGCGCCTGGCCGTACGAACGCCATGAAATCTCCTTCCGCGACCGGGCACAAGGCGCCGGCTAGGTCTTTGCCGGATGATCCACCGCCTGACGGCCAAAGTCGGGCGCATCGATCTCCTGGCCGGCCTCGATGATCGAGCGGCGGATGGCCCGGGTGCGGGTGAACAGGTCGAACAGCTTTTCCCCGTCGCCCCAGCGGATTGCCCGCTGCAGCGACGCCAAATCCTCCGAGAAGCGGGCGAGCATCTCCAGGATCGCGTCCCTGTTGTGCAGGCACACGTCCCTCCACATTGTGGGGTCCGACGCGGCCAGGCGTGTGAAGTCACGAAAACCGGAGGCAGAATATTTGATGACCTCGGTCTTGGTGACCGATTCCAGATCGTCGGCCGTTCCCACTATGTTGTAGGCGATGATGTGCGGCAGGTGTGAAACGATCGCCAGCGTCATGTCGTGATGCTGGGGGTCCATCGTGTCGATGTTGGACCCGCAGCGCCGCCAGAACTCCGACAGCTTCTCCAGCGCGTCCGGATCGGTATCCGGCAGAGGCGTGAAGATGCACCACCGGTTCCGGAAGAGATCGGCAAAGCCCGCGTCGGGGCCGGACTTTTCAGTGCCGGCCAGCGGGTGGCCGGGGATGAAATGCACCCCCTCCGGCACGAAGGGCTGCATCTGCGCAATGACGGAAGCCTTGGTGGAGCCGACATCGGTAAGGATCGCGCCCTTCTTCAGGGCCGGAGCGATTTCCTCCGCCACTGCTCCCGAGGCGCCGACCGGCACCGAGACGATGACGAGGTCTGCCCCCTCCACCGCTTCTTTCGGATCAAGCGAATAGCTGTCACCAAGGTCCAGTTCCTCGGCCCGCTCCAGCGTGGCGCGGCTGCGGGTGGAGATGGCGATATGTCGGGCAAGGTTTTCGCGGCGGGCGACGCGCGCCAGGGAGGAGCCGATCAGTCCGATGCCGACCAGCGCAATCTTCTTGAACATGGGTTCTGACATAATGCTTTAACTTTTCAGGAATTCGGCGAGTGCGGCGACGACGCCGCGATTGGCTTCTTCGGTTCCGACTGTCATCCGCAGCGCGTTGGGAAAACCGTAGCCTGCAACGCGCCGCAGAATATACCCGCGCGCCGTCAGATAATCGTCTGCCGCCGCCGCTGAATGTTTGCCATCGTTGGGGAAGTGGATGAGCACGAAATTGCCGACGCTCGGCGTTACGCGAAGACCAAGCTTCGTGAACTCGTCCGTCAGCCAGGCAAGCCATCTCTCATTATGCTCGACGCTGCGTGCAATGTGCTCGCGGTCATGCACGGCGGCGATCCCGGCCTCTATGGCCGTGGCATTGACGTTGAACGGGCCGCGCACGCGGTTGACCGCATCCACGATATGAAGCGGCCCGTACATCCAGCCGAGGCGGGCGCCGCCCAGACCTATCTTGGAGAAGGTCCGGGTCATGACGACATTTTCATTCCCCGCGACCAGCTCGACCCCGGCCTCATAGTCGTTGCGCCGCACATACTCGGCATAGGCGGCGTCGATCACGAGCAGGACTGATTTCGGCAGGGCCGAATGCAGCCGGCGGACTTCCTGGAACGGCAGATAGGTGCCGGTCGGATTGTTCGGATTGGCCAGGAAGATGATTTTGGTGCGCTCTGTCACCGCGGCGAGAATGGCATCCACGTCGGCGCGCTCATCCGTTTCCTTCACCGCCACCGGAACGGCCCCGGCCGCCTGGATATAGATCCTGTAGACCATGAAGCCGTGCTCGGTGAAGATGGCTTCGTCGCCAGGCGCAAGGTAGATCTGCGCCAGCAGGCCGAGAATCTCATCCGAGCCGTTGGAGCAGACGATGTTTGCCGGATTGAGACCATGGACCTCGCCGATGGCTTCGCGCAGCCGGCGCGCCGACCCGTCGGGATATATGTCCAATCGTGCGGCCACATCCCGCGCGGCCTCTATCGCCTTGGGCGACGGCCCGAGGGGATTTTCATTGGACGAGAGCTTGAAAAGCCTGACGCCAGCCGGCGCGGTGCTCTTGCCCGGCACATAGGCCTCAATGTCCATGATGCCTGCACGCGGTGTCGGACGCGCCTGAATCTGTGCCTTGTCCATCTTCATTCCTGTCGATCCGTGCGGCCGCGGGCCTTACGGCTGCTGGCATTGCGGGAATACAGGCCGGCGGTCCTGCTGTCGAGAGGTGAAGGGGGCTTCAAAGCCGCCGTTGACGGCGCCGCATGAGAGGCATAAGTACGATCCGACCCCGTGGTGATTTGCCGGTCGGCTTGCAGCCACGTTAAAGAAGTCGCTAAAGGGCCGCAGGAACAAAATCCGCCGGACCGGCCGCGATTTCGCCGCCGGTCTTTTTGTTTGGAGTCCGCCCATGCCCATAAAGATCCCCGATCAGCTTCCCGCGCGCGAAGTACTGGCCCGCGAGGGCGTGTCGAT
>QGUU01000315.1 GCA_003242525.1 Pseudomonadota bacterium
CCGTCAGGAGTGCAATATCGGCTCGCGCGGCGCGGTCACGCACATCCTTCAATCCGGATTGACGCCACAAAAGTTCGCGCAGCGCCGGGTCGTCGACCACTACGGGCGCAGTGATCTGGTAGCTATCGACACCGAACATCTCCCCGACCTTGGCAGCGACGATGGACGGATTTATCCATTGCGAGTGGGGAAGGCTTCCCACCAGCGCGACCACGGAAGCATCCTTGAAGCTGCGTCGCGACAGGAATCCGAGGCTGGCATGCAACGTCGCCCCGCCGCCGATGGCCAGCGTCATGCCATCCTCATTGCCTCTCCGAGATAGAGCGCCACCGCATGACCGATGGCCCGCTCGAGATGTTCTTCGCCGGAAGGAGTCGGCACCACCACGGCGGCGTCGAGGTTCCACCGTCTTTCCAGCGCACGCTCCAGCTCGATCTGCCGAGCGGCCTGGGCGTTTATGGTGGTCACGACCACGCCCTCCGCCGTGCAGGCCGCCAGCATGCGCATTACCTTGACCCGGTTGACGCCGAGCTTCTCGGCGATCTGTTCCTGCGTCAGTCCCTCGACATAGTAGAGCCAGGCGGTTTTGACCGCCATGTCGGAGGAGACGATTGCTGCCCGCCGGGGCTTGTGGGCCTTCCTGGTCAGCATGGCTTTTCTCGCATGTTGCGGGCTCCCCCCATCCGCCAGCATATTTTCGGCGGAAGCCATCTTAGTTTTGTTCATTTGTATTTGACAACAGACAAATGAACATATTTGATGCTGGCAGGCGATTGTCATCCACGGGTAACATGCGCCGTGCAGGGAGGAGCAGACGGAATCGGCAGGGGCCGCTTTCCGCCTAGCGCAGAACAGGAGGTTTCATGAAGACGCTAATCACCAGGGTGCTGGCGGGTCAGTTGATGCTTGCCGCCACGCTGATGGCCGGCGCGGCCAGCGCGGGCACCATCACGCTTTACACCTCGCAGCCGGAGGCGGATGCCGCCAAGACCGTCGATGCCTTCAAGCAGGCCAATCCCGGCGTAGAGGTCAACATATACCGTTCGGGCACGAGCGATATCCTGACCAAGATGGCGGCCGAGTTCTCGGCCGGCAGCCCGCAGGCCGACGTGTTGCTCATTGCCGATGCGGTCTCGATGGAACTGCTCAAGAAGGACGACCGACTCCTGCCATATCCGGAGGCCAAGCTGGATGGCATTGACCCCAGCGCCTATGACCAGGACAAGACCTATTTCGGCTCCAAGCTCATCACCAGCGGCATTGCCTATAACAGCGCGGCTGCGCAGAAGCCCGAGCACTGGGCGGATCTTGCCACGCCGGAATACAAGGACGGGCTGGTGATGCCGAGCCCGCTCTATTCGGGTGCCGCCGCCTACATGCTGTCGGGCTTCGCGGCAGATCCCAACTATGGCTGGGATTTCTACGAGAAGCTCAAGGAGAACAATACCATCGCCGTCCGCGGCAACGGCGCGGTGCTGAAATCGGTCGCCAGCGGCGAGAAGCCCTATGGCATCCTTGTCGACTTCATGGCGATGAACGCAAAGAAGAAGGGTTCGCCCGTCGAATTCGTCTTCCCGGCAGAGGGCGTTCCTGCGGTCACTGAGCCGGTCGCCATCATGAAGACCACCAAGAATGTAGAGGACGCCAAACGTTTCGTCGACTTCATCCTCTCTGACGAGGGCCAGAAACTCGCGCTGTCGATGGGATATCTGCCGGCCAAGGCGTCCGTGGGGCGGCCAGACTGGATGCCTGAGGGCGTCGAGGTCAAGGTCATGCCGTTCGACATCAAGGCGGTCGTCGAACGCACCGAGGCCGACAAGAACAGATTCTCGGAACTGTTCGGAGGCTGACCCGCAAGCCATGAGAAAAACGCGGCCGGCAACTGTCATGTCCTGCGGATTGTCGGCCGCGCCCGTATGCCATGTCGGCTGGCGGTTGGGAACACAGAGCGGGCACTAGGGAAATGTCGTCACGGATCAAGGAAAGCCAGGGCCAGGAGATGGTCCTGACGGGGGCGGTGGCTATCGCTGTCCTGCTGCTGTCGCTCCTGCCCATGCTGCGTCTCGTGCGCGAGATCATCCTGCCCGGCGGGAACTTCTCCACCGCCGCCATAGATGCCGGTCTAGCCAACCCTGCGACCTGGACGGCTACCTGGCACACGATCGTCGTCGGTGTAGGCGGCACACTGCTCTCGGTCTTCCTGGGAACGCTGATCGCACTCGTCGTTACCCTCACCGACATGCGCGGTCGCGGTCCTTTTATCCTGTTTTACGTATTGCCCCTGATGATCGCGCCGCAGGTTACGGCGCTGGCCTGGCTTCAGCTTTTCGGACCTGCAAGCCCGTTCCTGAAGATGGTCGGTCTTGCCCCTCCGCTCGGCACTCGCAACCCGCTCTATTCCACGGGCGGCATCATCCTTTTGCTGGGTATTCAGTACGGACCGCTGGTCTTCCTCCTGGTTCGCGCCGGCCTGCGCAAGCTGCCGCGAGAGCTGGTGGAGGCTGCCCGTGCTGGTGGCGCCGGCTGGTTTACCGTGCTGAGGACCGTGATCCTGCCGCTGATGACGCCTTCCATCGTGGCGGCAGCGGCGCTGGCCTTTGTCTCCTGCGTCGGCAATTTCGGCATTCCCGCCTTCCTTGGCATTCCGGCCAACTATCTTGTCCTGCCGACGCTGATCTATCAGCGGCTGGCAGGCGCTGGGCCGGCGGTGCTCGGTGAAACGGCGTTCCTCTCGCTGTTGATCGGCATGATTGCCATGGCCGGTATCGTCACGCAGGAAGCGATGAGCCGGCGGCGCGACTATCGCATCTCCTCGACCTCGCTTGCGGCCGAACCCTATGAGCTTGGGCGCTGGAGACCGCTCGTCGAGGCCGCGCTGTGGCTTTTGATCGTGCTCATCCTTGTCCTGCCGCTTTTCGGCCTTCTGCTTACCTCGCTGGTTCCAGGCTATGGCATCCCACTCACGGCCGAGACTGCGACCCTGGACAATTACCGTTTCGTGCTTTTCGAGCATGACGCTGCCGGCCGGGCCTTCTTCAACAGCTTCTGCCTTTCGGTCGCAGCGGCCGTCTTCGCGGTCGCCGTCGCCATACCCATCGGCTATCTGATTGCCTGGGGCAGGCAGAGGTGGGTGCGGCTGGTCAATCTGTGCATAGAACTGCCCTATGCGCTCCCGGGCGTGGTTTTGGCGATTGCCTCGCTGCTGCTTTTCCTCAAGCCAATTCCCTTCACCGGCGTCCAGATCTACAATACGGTCTGGATCATCCTGTATGCGTACCTTGCCCGCTTCCTCGTTCTGGCTCTCAGGCCCACAGTGAGCGGCTACCATCAGGTCGATCGTGCGCTGGAGGAGGCGGCTCAGGTTGCCGGCGCAAGCCTTTTCACGCGGTTGCGGACGATCATCTTTCCACTGGTGGCACCTGCGGCAATGGCGGGCGGCCTTCTCATCTTCATGACGGCGCTCTCCGAACTGACGGTTTCGGCGCTGCTATGGGCATCGGGGTCGGAAACGATCGGCGTCATCATGTTTTCCTTCGAGCAGGGCGGCGATTCCAACTACGCCGCAGCGATGTCCGCAATCATGGTCGCGGCCACCTTCGTTCTGATGCTTCTGGCCAACCTGTTCGCTTCCTATCTTCCCAGCGGAGTTCTGCCATGGCGGGATTAAGCCTTGCCGGAGTGACGAAATCCTTCGGCGACTTCGACGCCGTCAAGAACGTATCCATCGAGGTGAAGGACGGTGAGTTTCTTGCCGTGCTTGGCCCCTCCGGTTGCGGCAAGACAACGCTGCTGCGGCTGGTCGCCGGGTTCGAGAAGCTGACGGCGGGCGAAATCCGCATCGGGCCGGATGTCGTGTCGTCATCCGGTATCAACGTGCCGCCGGAGAGGCGAAGGGTCGGCATCGTCTTCCAGAACTATGCCCTGTGGCCGCATATGACTGTGGCGGAGAACATCGGCTATTCGCTGAAAGTGGCCAAGATCGATAGGGCGGAGGCAAAAAAGCGCAA
>QGUU01000316.1 GCA_003242525.1 Pseudomonadota bacterium
GGTCCGCGACCGGCGGGTCGGTTTCGTTTTCCAACACTATGCGCTGTTTCCGCATATGACCGTCGCCGAGAATATCGCCTTCGGGATGAAGGTCTCCCGGCAGAGGCGTACCCGGGAGCAGATCGCAAGACGGGTTGCGGAGCTTCTCGATCTCGTCAGGCTGGAGGGCCTTGGCTCGCGTTTCCCGAGCCAGATTTCCGGCGGACAGCGGCAGCGTGTCGCCCTTGCCCGGGCGCTGGCCGTCGACCCTCAGGTTCTTCTTCTCGACGAGCCGTTCGGTGCGCTCGACACCAATGTGCGGCGCGATCTTCGCCGCTGGTTGCGGGAAATACACGATCAGCTCGGCATCACCACCCTATTCGTCACGCATGACCAGGAGGAGGCGCTTGATCTGGCAGATCGCGTCGTCATCCTGGACCAGGGGCGAATCGTGCAGGAGGGAACCCCGGAGGAAGTCTGCCGCAGGCCAAGCTCGCCTTTCGTAACGCGGTTTCTCGGCGATGCGCATCGTCTTGTCGGCCCGGTAACATCAGGCCTTGCTCGCGTCGCCGGCGGCACGGTCGCCGTCCCGTCCCTGCCCGATGGACAGGCGGAAATCTTCGTGCGGCCTGCGGATCTGTGCTGGGGCCAGGGAGACATTCCGGCCGAGGTTATCCGCGTCATCGACCGGCCGGACAGCCGTCGCATCGTGGTTCGCCTGGAGGACGGCGCCACGCTTGAGCTCGACCTTCCGCCAGAGGCGAGCATCAAGAAAGGCGACCGGCAGACACTGGGCATTCGCCGCGCGCACGCATTTCCTCTCGGCTAGGACAACCCTCCGGCCGGTAAGACGGGTCTCTAGACGATCTCCATCTCGGCCTGCAGCGCCGCCATGTGGGCTGCGGCAGCCGCCGTTGCGACCTGCTCGATGGCACGGTAGCGGCTGACCACGGCGAGACCTGCGGGCGTCAGTTGGGCACCGCCACCTTTGCGGCCCCCCGTCTGAGCTGCAACAAGCGGCTTGCCGAACACGCGGTTCATGTCATCGACCAGATCCCAGGCGCGTTTGTATGACATGTCCATCCCGCGCGCTGCAGCGGAAATCGAGCCATTGGCGGCGATCTGCTCCAGAAGCTCGATCTTGCCCGGGCCGATACGGCCATCCGGATCAAGGTTGATGCGCAGGCTGAGCGAAGGCATGGTCTACTCCCGCTTCCGACAGGCAGCGGCGATGGCCGCCGTTTCAAATCGCAATAGCGCCGGCCGCGCGTCAAGCATCGACTTCACCGCGCAGTCCAGTGGCCATATTCGCACGGTCAAAGCTGATGGTCTTGATTACTCCGAACACTTCGCGGCCCGGCGAAAGGCCCAGCATTTCGAGCGATTGGCGTGTTATTCGCGACAGGATAGCGGTGCCGTTGCAGTCGATACGCACTTCCATCGAACCCCCTTCTCCGGCATTGATGCTGGCAATTCGCCCCGGCAGGATATTCAAGGCGGACAGGCCCAGCGGCCTTTCCGTCGCTATGATGACGTCGCGCGCACGGATACGCAGGCGAACCGGCGCTCCCGGCGGCGCATCCAGGCGCGGCACACGGATATTCCCGGCGCCGGACGCAAGCACGGTCATGTCGAACGTATCGTCATGGCGCGACACGATTGCCTCGATGACCGACCCACCTTCGCCCCGCTCTTCTACCGGCAGAAGATCGAGTCTCTGCATGATCGCGGCTGCCGGTCCATGCGCCGCCACCCTGCCGGCAGATAACACCACCACCTCGCTCGCCAACCGCGCCACCTCGGCCACCGAATGACTGACATAGACGATGGGTATTCTCATCTCGTCGCGGAGCCGCTCGATATAGGGCAGGATCTCGGCCTTGCGCGCTTCGTCAAGCGAGGCCAGCGGTTCGTCCATCAAGAGCAATTGCGGGCTGGCGAGCAATGCACGGCCGATGGCCACCCGTTGCCTTTCGCCCCCGGACAGGCCGGAAGGCCGCCGCCCAAGCAGATGTCCTATGCCCAGGAGTTCAACCACTGCCTCCTCGCTGGCATAGCGCTGCGACTGCGGCGTGAAGAAGCGACCATAGCGCAGATTGCCCAGCACACTCATATGCGGGAACAATCGTGCGTCCTGAAATACAAGCCCGACGCGCCGGCGGTGCCTCGGCACGAAGATTTTCCTTTCCGTATCTACCAGCACCCGGCCGTCCACAACGATGCGGCCGCGTTCGGGCCTTGCCAGTCCGGCAATGATGTTGATGAGAGAAGTCTTGCCCGAGCCGGAGGGCCCGAACAGGGCGGTAAGCCGACCGACGCTGGAAAAGCGCGTTTCCAGGCTGAACGCTCCTTGCCTGTGGGCAATATCGACGTCCAGCGTCATGCAGCGCCCAGCCTTTGGCCGACGCGCCTCGCCATCGCTTCGGAGAGAAGCAGTGCGGTCATGGAGATGGTGATGGAGATCAGGGTCAGGCGCAGCGCGCCAGCATCGCCGCCCGGCACCTGCGTAAATGTATAGATCGCCGATGGCAGCGTCTGGGTTTCGCCGGGAATGTTCGACACGAAAGTGATGGTCGCGCCGAATTCACCCATCGCCTTGGCAAAGGACAGAATCATGCCAGCGATGATACCGGGCAGGATAAGCGGAAGGGTGACAGTCACAAACACCCATACTGAGTTGGCGCCAAGCGTTCCGGCCGCTTGCTCGAGCTTGCGATCCACCGCCTCGATGGAAAGGCGAATGGCGCGGACCATCAATGGAAACCCCATGATGGCGCAGGCGAGTGCTGCGCCGGTCCAACGAAAGGAAAAGACGATACCGAAATGCTCGGCGAGAAACGATCCGGCCGGCCCTTGCCGACCGAAGGCAAGAAGCAGCAGGTAACCCGTCACCACCGGAGGCAAGACCAGCGGAAGATGCACCAGGCCGTTCAGCAGTTCCCTGCCCCAAAACCGCCCCCGTGCCAGCAAAAGCGCGGTGGCGATGCCCGCAGGCAGGCTGGCCAGCATTGCCACCGTTGCCACCTTGACCGACAGGCGGACCGCGTTCCATTCATCGGGCGTCAGTACCGTGAGCCAGCTCATGCGACCGGTTTCGTTGTTCGGATCAAGGTTTATTTCTCCCCGCCGAGCACCGTAAAGCCCTGTTCCTCGTAGAATGGCGTGGCGGATGCGGATGCTGCGCATTTGAGCCACACCTCCGCTTCGGGACTGCTGGAAGCGGAAGTCTGGGCAATCGGATAGATGATGGGCTGGTGCGAGCCTTCGGGGAAGGTGCCTACCACCTTGACACCCGGTTCGGCCGCTGCGTCCGAAGCATAGACGATGCCCAGCGGGGCCTCGCCGGTGGCCACGAATTTGAGGGCCGCGCGTACGTTCTCGGCCTGGGCCAGCCTGTCAGCGACGGAGCTCCATAAGCCCAGTTTTTCCAGCGCCTCTCTGCCGTATTTTCCGGCGGGCACCGATGTCACCTCGCCTATTGCAAGCCGGCCATCTCCAAGCAGCCCTGCGAGATCGAAGCCCTCACGAATATCCGCCTCCGCTGCGGAATCCTTGGGCGCAACAAGGACGATCGAGTTGCCAAGCAATTCTGTTACGGTGCCTGCCTTGACCAGATTCCTGTCCCTCAGATACGCCATCCAGGCGAGATCAGCAGAGATGAAGATATCGGCCGGCGCCCCGTTTTCGATCTGCTTCGCCAAGGCTGAACTGGACGCATAGGAAATCGAGGCCTCTCCTCCCACCTCGGCGGCACAGGCGTGGTTTACCGCATCCAGCGCGGTCTTCATGCTCGCTGCGGCAAAAACGATGACCCTGTCGTCGGCCTTCGCCTGTGCGGCCGACGCCACCACAAGCACTCCTGCGATGCTGACCAGCGCGGCCATGACCAGGCTTCTGGAATTTGGCATGCGCCATCCCGATTTTCGTTATATCCAGAAGAACATAACTACGGGTGGCGCCTATGCGCAACACGCAAAGAAGCCGTGAGGAGGGAAGACCTCCCAGGCCGGAATGCAGCTA
>QGUU01000003.1 GCA_003242525.1 Pseudomonadota bacterium
CCGCTTTATGGCCGACAGATCCGGTCGGGCGGGTAGGCTCGTGGCATGCACCAGTTGTGAGGCAATGCGCTCGGCGCCATTGCGGCTGGTGAAGGGGTCGGTCAGCCCTGGCCAGGCGATGCGCTCGCCGGAGCGGGAAAGCAGTTCTGCCATGGCAAGGGCCAGCACCAGCGCGCGCGACTCCTTGGAGACCGAAGCGCCGGCCGATTTGAACAGCATGGAAGGCGATGGGTCGGCCCATATCCATACAGTATGGGCCGCTTCCCATTCGCGGTCCCGCACATAGGTATGGTCGTCGCGCGCCGAGCGGCGCCAATCGATGCGGCTTACCGATTCGCCTTCGGAATAAGGTCGGAACTGCCAGAAGTTTTCGCCAATGCCCCGCTTGCGGCGGCCGTGCCAGCCCGAAATCATGGTGTTGACGATGCGGCGCGCCTCGACAAGAAGGTCCGGCACCAGCGAGGCCCTGAGCCGGCCGCGGGCAAGGGCGTCGCGGGCGGCGACCGGTGCCTGCGCCTCGCCTATACGGGCCATCAAATTCCCTTCACAAGTTTCGCGACCACGTCGCGCACGCTCATGCCCTCTGCGCGCGCGGCGAAGGTCAGCGCCATCCGGTGTTGCAGCACCGGCTCTGCCAAAGCACGCACATCATCCACGGATGGCGCCAGCCGCCCATCATAGAGGGCGCGTGCGCGGGTGCACAGTATCAGCGCCTGGCTGGCGCGAGGGCCTGGCCCCCAGGCGATATGCCTGTCTGCATCGGCATCACCATGGTCTGGCCTGGCGGAACGCACGAGCTTGAGGATTGCTTCCACCACGCTTTCGGGCACCGGCATGCGGCGGACCAACGCCTGAATCTCCCTGAGCCTTTCGGGTTGAACGACGTTGAGCGCCTTTGCCTCGTCGATGCCTGTCGTTTCCAGCAGGATGCGGCGTTCGGCCTCTAGCTCCGGATAGAGAATGTCGATCTGCATCAGGAATCGGTCGAGCTGCGCTTCCGGCAGCGGATAGGTGCCTTCCTGTTCAAGAGGGTTCTGGGTCGCCAGGACATGGAAGGGCGATGGCAGGTCGTAGCGCGCGCCCGCTACGGTGACATGGTATTCCTGCATTGCCTGCAGAAGCGCCGATTGGGTGCGGGGCGACGCGCGGTTGATTTCGTCCGCCATAAGCAATTGCGCAAAGATCGGGCCCGAAATGAAGCGGAAGGAGCGCCTGCCCGCTTCGTCCTGCTCCATCACCTCGGAGCCCAGAATGTCGGAGGGCATCAGATCCGGCGTGAACTGTATGCGGCGGGAATCTAGGCCCAGAACGACGCCAAGCGTTTCCACGAGCTTGGTCTTCGCCAGGCCGGGTACTCCGACAAGAAGCGCATGGCCGCCGGCCAACAGCGCCACGAGCGTTCTTTCCACCACGCTTTCCTGCCCGAAGATGACGCGGCCGACGCCCTCACGGATACGGGAGATATCGGCGAGCGCCCTTTCCGCCTCGGCCACCATCTCCTTCTCATTGAGTGGGCTTTCCTTGACGATCACGCTCATGCCTATCCATCCTTCTGGCTGGAACAACGATCGCGCGGTACAACCGCGTAGTGCCGCGAATCGGCTCCGCGTGGTCCGTTCCAAAACTTAAACCACGAGCATAGGCTGACAAGCGCGCCAACAGTGACTATTTCGTGACGATGGCCGAACACTCCAGACAGTTTGCCGACAGTATTGCGAACGCCGCAGATACGAAGGGCCTGGAAGCGCTGATTTCCCGCGCCGCCGGTGCAGGCAAGGGCCTGCCGCCCGTAGAGCGGTGGGATCCGCCCTTCTGCGGTGACATCGACATGGAAATCCGCCAGGACGGTACCTGGTACTATATGGGCACGCCGATCGGTCGTGCGCCGCTGGTGCGGCTTTTCTCCACGGTGCTGCGAAAGGACGAGGACGGCAAGACCTATCTCGTCACCCCCGTGGAACGGGTGGGGATCCGCGTGGTCGATGCGCCTTTCGTGGCCGTTGAGGTGCATGTTTCCGGCCGCGGCGATGAACAGGTCGTCACTTTCCGCACCAATGTCGGCGATGTGGTGGAGGCTGGGCCGGATAATCCCCTGCGTTTCGTCGATGAAGCTGAAACAGGAGGCCTGAAGCCTTATGTTCTGGTGCGCGGGCGGCTGGAGGCATTGGTGGCGCGGCCGGTCATGTATGAATTGGTCGAACATGGCGAAGAGATCGAAGTGAGCGGGGAGGTGATGTTTGCCATCCGCTCGCGCGGAGCGACCTTCCCCATCATGTCGGCGGAGCGGCTGGCTGCCTTGAGTGCGTGATGGATCAGCAGACCGTTCCCATGTTCTCAGCAGCGGATTTCCGGCTGCGGGCGGCCGCGCAGGCCCCCGTTTCGCCGGGGGAGACATATGGCGACCACCGCTTCAACCCAAATCATCCCCGCTTGGTGGCAGCCAACGGACCGCTGCGCGACGCGGCAGTGCTGGTTCCCGTCGTCGATCACGGCGCCGAGGCGACGGTGCTTCTTACCAAGCGGGCGGAGACCTTGCGCAACCACACCGGCCAGGTGGCCTTTCCGGGCGGGAGGATCGACCCGGGCGACGCCTCGGCGGAGGCGGCTGCATTGCGCGAAGCCATGGAGGAGATCAGCCTTCGACCAGAGTTCATCGAAGTGGTTGGCCGCATGCCGGACTACGTATCCGGCAGCGGCTATCGCATTGTTCCCATCCTGTCGGTGGTAACGCCCGGCTTCGCCCTGCAACTCAACCCGGACGAGGTTGACATGGCCTTTGAAGTGCCGTTGCGCTTCCTCATGGATCCGGCCAATCATCGCCGTGGCAGCCGGGCCTGGAACAACCTGGAATGGCTCTTTTACGAGATGCCCTATGAAGGCAACCGCATCTGGGGCGTGACTGCCGGCATCATTCGCACGTTGTATGAAAGGCTTTACGCTTGAGCGAGCCGGTGTCCATCGCAGGCAGGGCCGATTGGCTTGAGGAAAAGCATTTGCAGAAGCTGCTGGCGGTGCTTTCGGCGGATGGCGAGAGGGCGCGAATTGCAGGGGGCGCGGTGCGCAACGCCCTGCTCGGGCAACCCGTCGCGGACGTCGATATTGCGACCACGACATTGCCGGAGGAAACGGCGCGGCGAGCCGAGGCTGCCGGCTTCAAGCCTGTTCCCACCGGCATCGCGCACGGTACCGTCACCGTCGTGGCAGGCGGCAAGCCCTATGAGGTGACAACGCTGCGCGCCGACGTCGAGACAGACGGACGCCGGGCCAAGGTATCGTTCGGCCGAGACTGGAAGGCCGACGCAGAGCGGCGTGACTTCACCATCAACGCGCTTTATGCGGAGGCCGATGGTTCGGTGATCGACCTCGTGGGCGGGGTCGCGGATGTGGAAGCACGACGCCTTCGCTTCATCGGTGATGCCGAGGCTCGGATAAGGGAAGACTATCTCCGAATCCTTCGCTTCTTTCGCTTCTTCGCCTGGTACGGCGATGGACGTCCCGACGCCGAGGGCCTGAAGGCCTGTGCCCGGCTGAAGGATGGTATTGACCGGCTCTCGGCCGAGCGGGTCTGGTCGGAACTGAAGAAACTTCTGGGCGCTCCCGATCCATCCCGCGCCTTGCTGTGGATGCGGCAGGCCGGCGTGCTATCGCGCGTGCTTCCCGAAAGCGAGAAATGGGGCATTGACGCCCTTCACGGCCTGGTCGGCACGGAGCGCGACCTGGGCTGGAAGGCGGACCCGCTGCTTCGACTGGAGGCCATTGTTCCGCCCGATGTCGTTCGCATGAAATCTCTGGGTGAACGGCTTAAGCTGTCGAAGGAGGAAGCCAACAGGCTTCAGCGCTGGGCGATGAGCGCTCCAGTTGACAGCGAGTGGACGGAAAGCACGCTTGCCAAGGCTCTTTACCGGGGCGACGTGCAGGGCCTGGTGGACAGGCTGCGGCTTGCCCTGGCATTGGCTCGCTCGCGAGCGGCCGATGACGACCAGTCGATGATGCGGGCGGGGCGGCTTTCGCGATTGCTGGCCTTTGCCGAAAAATGGAAAAGGCCGCTCTTTCCGATCAAGGGCGCAGACCTGGCGGCACTTGGCATTCCAGCAGGACCGAAGCTGGGGACCTTGCTGAAGCGGCTGGAAAATGACTGGATTGAATCAGGGTTTTCGTTAAGCCGCGACGCGCTCATGGAGCGCGCCGCAAAGGACTCTGCAAACTGAAGGCTGACCTTAAGCTGCGTCGGAAACCTTCTCGATACGCGAACGGATGGCCTCGATCATTGTCTCGCGGATGGTCTCCTCGCCATGGGTTTCACGCAGGTGCTGCACCGCCCGGCGCATGACTTCGGCTTCCTCTTCCGCGCGCGTGTGCCAGTCACAGCCGGGAACCAGCGATCCGCAATGGAACTCTTTCATCCCTTCCTCCTTCACGCTTTCCAAACATGGGCAGGATCATAACATGAAAGGGCGCTTTTGGTTGCCGGAGAATGGTGCGTAACATTCCTCCCGCCCGAATTACGCAGCTTAAGGCCATCTGACCGCCGGCGGCAGGCTGGATAGAATCGAGGACACGTTGCCGCCCGTCTTGAGGCCAAAAACGGTCCCCCGATCGTAGAGCAGGTTGAACTCAACGTAGCGTCCCCGCCGCACAAGCTGTTCCTCGCGGTCCGCCTCGGTCCAACTGGTGTTGAAATTGTTCCGCAGGAGGTGCTGGTAAACGACCAGAAACGAGCGCCCGACATCCTGGACAAAGGCGAAATCGGCATCCCACCCGCCTTTTTCGTCCGGCGAATGCAGCCAGTCGAAGAAGATACCGCCGATGCCTCGCGGCTCGTTGCGGTGCGGCAGAAAGAAATATTCGTCACACCATTCCTTCATGCGGTCGTAGTCCGCGACCTGCGCGTGCTTCTCACAGGCGAAACGCATGGCGCGGTGAAAGAGCTGGGTGTCAGGATCCTCCTGCGTGCGACGCCTGTCGAGAACGGGTGTGAGGTCGGCACCGCCGCCAAACCATTGCCGCGTGGTGACGACCATGCGCGTGTTCATGTGTACCGCCGGCACGTTGGGATTCCATGGATGCGCGATCAGGGAAATACCGCTTGCCCAGAAACTGGGATCGTCCTCGGCGCCCGGAATCTGCCTGCGAAATTCCGGCGAGAACTCCCCATGGACGGTGGAGGTATGAACGCCCACCTTCTCGAAAACCCGGCCGCGCATGATCGACATGACGCCGCCGCCGCCCTTGCCATCCTCACGCTGCCAGGGCGTTTGCTCGAAGCGTCCCGGCTCCCATGAGGATTGCGGGCCTGTCAGTTCGTCCTCGATCTCCTCGAATGCGGCGCAGATGCGATCGCGCAAGGCTTCGAACCATGTTCTCGCCTTTTCCTTCTTTTCCTCGATGTCGGCGGGCAGGCCCGCTGGGATATCCGGTCGTTCCAAAACGCTTCTCCGTTCTCGGACCCAAGGTCGACAAAGGACTCGTCTTTTGCCGGTTGGACCCCTAATCTGTCTTTGCCATGGGTCAAGGAGTTCTTTCGTGCGCACTCCGTCGCGACCGCCGCTGGATGGCTTGAGGAAGAGGCTGGAGAAGTCCCGCGCTGATGGCGGGAGCCGACCGCGCGACGGCTTCCTGCGCGAAACTTTCGTCTTGCCGCGCCGCGATGCACGGTTGAAGGCCAGGGAGTGGTTCGACCGCTGGCCCAAGCAGGCCTACTGGACGGAAATCGAAAGCTGGTTCGAGAGACCCGGCGACGTGATAGAATTCACGATGCGCAGGCTTCCGGCAGCGGATTGAGCGGGCAGCAATCGATGCAGCAGCAATCTCAGCGCCGCTTCCTGGACAGGTTCAGGTCCACGGCCGCGCGGACAAGTTCTTTGAATGCCTGCTCGTCGATTTGATCACCTTCGCGAAGGTCGATCGCGCGGCGCACATTTCCTTCGAGGCTGGAATTGAACAGGCCAGCGGGGTCCTGGAGCGAAGCCCCCTTTGCGAAGGTCAGCTTGACGACCGACCGGTAGGTCTCGCCCGTGCAGATGATGCCGGCATGTTCCCAAACCGGCACGCCGCGCCACTTCCAGGTCTCCATCACGTCCGGATCGGCTTGTTTTATCAGTGCCCGTAGCCGGCAAAGCATTTCGCCTCGCCAGTCACCAAGCTCTGCGATTCTTTTGTCGATCAGTTGCGAGGGCGTATTGTCTTCAGTGCCAGCTTGTCTGTCCGTCATGGTGCCACGCGTCCCCCGGCCAGCTTGACCTGCTACATGCGTTCGCCCGGCAATCGACTTGCCTGGCGTATCCAGTCGGTCAGCAGGGCCTCGTCCAACTGGTCATTCTCGTGAATGTCGAGATAACGCACATGCTTGTGCTTCGATGCGCCCGGAGGCTGCGGCTTGAGCGAGGCGCCCCGAAAAAATGCCACCTTGATGTATCTCGTGTAGCAGTGAAAGCTGAGGAACCATCCATCATCGCTGCCGTAAAAGGGCGAGCTCCACTTAACTGCCTTGCGCACGCCGGGTACGGTTTGCTCGATCAGTCTGTCCAGGCGTTGGCCAACCTGGCTCTTCCAATCGGGCATCGCGGCGATATAGTCCTGAACGGGACCGTCTCCTTCGCCCTTGGGAATTTGCGGATTTCCGCCGGAGAGAAGCCGTGGCTTGTCTCGCGTAGCATTTTTGGCATCGGCCTGGCCTTTTGTCATCGAGCGCTCCTGTTCGCGGTCGCGGTGTGTCGGCGCCTCACATAGGGAAGGGCAAACAGATAGAGGCCGCTGAGCAGAAGGAGGAAAAGCGGAGGCAGCGGCGAATAGACGATCCACGCCGGTGGTGCGCCCGAGGCCATGGCCGCGAGGTTGGCGATCACCGTCAGCGTGAAGATGATCGATAACCACCGGTGGAATTGGCGGATCAATCTGTTGGGGTTCAAGACAACCTCCCTGTGTGGCGCGGCTTTTCCGGCACTCACTCCATGCGAGCCAGAACCTGCTCCAGATTGGCGAAGAAGCGTGGCCATCCCATTGTTGCGCCTCGATAATAGGACGTCTGGTCGGGCTTGAAGCCAATCTGTTCCATGCGCAGGAGCGTTCCGGCAGCGGTGCGCGTCAGCGTCCATGTGATGACGCTTTTCAGGTCCTTGGTATCCCAGCTGTAGGAAAGCTTTCTGGCCGGCTCGATCGCCTTGACCTCGCAATTGACCGCTCCCCAATCGGCGGCCGCGGTGAACCGGTGGCCCAGCTCCAGCTTGAAGTCATTTCTCATCAGCCATTCTTCGATGAGATGGGATCGTGTCAGCGCGCCCCAGATCTTCTCGGGCGGATGCGGAAACTCGCGTTCGACAATGACTGAGCGTGTTTCGGTCACTGATCCATCCTGTTCAGCAGGTCTTCCAGCTTGTCGAATCGGCCTTCCCAGAACCCGGTCATCTCGGCCGCCCACTCGGCCAATTGCGCCAGAGCCTCCGGTCGCGCGCTGTAATGCGTCTGGCGGCCCTCATGGCGGGCGTGCACAAGGCCGGCCTTTCTCAGCAGTCCGAGGTGCTTGGAGACGGCGGGCTGGGATATTCCCGCCTGTGCGGTAAGCACGCCAACTGTCTGTTCGCCTTCCCGGCACAGGCGTTCGAAGATAGCGCGGCGTGTCCGGTCGGCCAGTGCCCTGAACAGAAGGTCCTGATTGTCGTGCATTCAAATCCATAACCGGCGAGCTATAACTCGAATTCATAGCCAAAGGGTTATGGATATGTCAACGGCGAGCGGGGGCAACGGCGCGCCTATTTCCGCCGCGCCAGAGCGAGCCGCCGCGCGCCTTGTCCCTGGAGGGCCAGCCTGTCATCACGATTGCGGAGCGGGCACCTGTCGATGGACATGCAGCCGCAGCCAATGCAGTCGGTCAGGCCGTCCCGCAGCTTCTTCAGCTGGTCAATGCGGCGGTCGAGGTCATCGCGCCATGTGCTTGAAAGTCGACTCCAATCCTCCCTTGTCGGTGTGCGGCCTTCAGGGAGCGAATCGAAGGCGGCGGCGATATCCGCGAGAGAAATTCCCACCTCCTGCGCCACCTTGATGATCGCCACGCGTCTCAGGACGTCACGGCTGTAGCGTCGCTGGTTGCCGGCGGTGCGGTAAGCCCGGATCAGGCCACGTGCCTCGTAGAAATGCAGAGCCGAAACGGCAACGCCCGCACGCCTGGCCACCTGTCCGACCGTCAGTTCCCTTGGCAGTGCCATGTTGTTTCGCTTCCTCTTGACCTCAACTTAAGTTGAGGTTGTAGCGCTAGGGCCGGGCCTTTGCAAAGTCAGGAAAAAACGATGCATTTCGAGATCAGAACAAAAGGCAGAATCGGGTCATCCCAGCTGGCGCATGGCTTCTCCGGCCACCATTGCCACGGAGAGCGCGACATTGAGGCTGCGCCCGCCACCGGGCATCGGGATGGTGAGGCGAGCATCCGCCACATCATGTACCTTTTGCGGAACGCCGGCGGATTCGCGGCCAAAGAGCAATATGTCCGTCGCGGCGAAGGCGAACCTTGTATAGGGCGTGGTCGCCTTGGTGGTGAGCAGGATGAGCCGGCGACTTTCCCCGCGCCGCCATTGCTCGAAGGTGTTCCAGTCGACATGGCGGGACAGCGCCGCCATTTCGAGGTAGTCCATGCCGGCCCGGCGCAGGTTGCGGTCGGAGAGGTCGAAGCCCGCAGGTTCGACTATATCGACCGTCAGGCCCATGCAGGCGGCAAATCGCAGGATTGTCCCGGTATTGCCGGCGATATCAGGCTGGTAGAGGGCGATACGCAGATCCGACTGCATTTTCAGGCGTTTGTCCTGCGCGATAGATACGCCATGACCTGTTCGCGGCTGTCAGGACTGTCAGGACTGTCAGGCTGGCGACTGGTCATGTTCTGCGAATGGGTGTATGAGGTCGGCACTGTCAACTCGAACCGAAGGAGGACGGCATGGAACACATGATGACCGCAGATGTCCACCGCCCCTCCGTCTGGATACGTCCGGCATTCGGGCTTGTCGCTTAGCGGCGGAAACCGGTTCGACGCTTACCTGAGTTCCTAGGGCACGCACGCGGCTTCCGCCGAGACCCCGTCAGGGTTTCGAAGGATTTGCCGCCATGCTGCCTCATCGCTTGCCGGGCTGCGTCCCACCGGAGTTTTCGTTGCCATGCGAGGGCATTTCCGCGCGCAACCAGAAGCATTCATTCTTTTCGATTTGAGAACGGACCGATGTTCGATCCCTACAAGATCCCCGGCTCACGAAGCCTGCATGAACGGAAACTGGCCAGCCGGATGCTGCTGGTCGGCGAAACGCACTCAACTGTCGCGCATGCCGAGATGCGGGGCCGCCCCCATCGAGGCATGTTGCCCGACGTCGATTTCTCGCGGGCAATGCCTGACTATGGGCGGCCGTCCCTGCTACGCCGCATCATCCGGATGGCCCGGCCCCGTCTCGCACGCGACAGGACGATGGGTCCCGTCAAAACTTCGTTCTCTGCCTATATCGTCCTGGGAGGGAGGATAGGACGGATGGATCGCTCGGAACGTGCGGCGGCGTCCGCGCTACCTGAGCAAATTGCGGTAACTGGAGACTGCTGAATGTTCGGCTGGTTCGAAAAGAGGCTCGACCCGTTCCCGACCGCAGAGCCGGTCGAGCCGCCACGCACCCTGTTCGCCTTCTGCTGGCACTTCACCAGGCCGGCCTGGCGCTTTGTGCTCCTGTCTGCGGTGCTGATGGCGTTGATTGCCATCATCGAGGTCTGGATGTTCAGCTTTCTGGGCCAGATCGTCGACTGGCTATCCGAGCAGAACCGGGAGACGTTCCTGCAAACGGAATGGTGGAAGCTGGCCGGCATGGCACTGATGGTTGCCGTCGTGCTGCCCGGTCTGGTGGCGTTGTCGTCTTTCAACACCTATCAGACCCTGTTCGGCAACTATCCCATGCGCATCCGCTGGCAGGTGCACCGCTACCTGCTCAAGCAGTCGATGGCCTTCTACCAGGACGAATTTGCCGGCCGTATTGCCACAAAGCTGATGCAGACGGCGCTGGCCGTGCGCGAAACGGTCATCAAGTTCGCCGAAGTGCTGAACTATGTCGTCGTCTATTTCCTGGGCATACTTTTCATCGTCGGCTCGGCCGACTGGCGGCTCGCGGCGCCGATGGGTCTGTGGCTCGTCGGCTATCTGCTTGCCTTGCGCTATTTCGTTCCTCGACTTGGCAAGGTTTCGCAGGCGCAGGCCGACGCAAGATCGGTCATGACCGGCCGTATCGTCGACAGCTACACCAATATCCAGATCGTCAAGCTGTTCTCGCACGGTCGGCGGGAATCCGACTACGCCCGCGAGGGGATGTCAGAGTTCATGCAGACGGTCTATGCGCAGGGGCGGCTGATCAGCCAGTTCTACATCGCCGTCTATGCGTTGAACTCACTGCTGCTTCTGGGCGTGGGCGCGCTGTCTATCGGGCTTTGGTTGAATGAAGTGGTGTCTGTCGGAGCGGTCGCTGTCGCCATAGGCCTTGTCCTGCGTCTCTACGGCATGTCGCAATGGATAATGTGGGAGGTCTCCGCCCTGTTCGAGAATATTGGCACCGTCCAGGACGGGATCGGTTCCATTTCCCTGCCGCGCCTGGTCGAGGACCGGCCGGGCGCGGCAGATATCGTCGTAGACCGAGGCGAGATCCGTTACGAGGCGGTCCGTTTCCACTACGGCAAGGGCAAGGGGATTCTGGATGATTTCTCGCTGACGATCCGGCCGGGGGAAAAGGTCGGAATAGTCGGCCGCTCGGGGGCAGGGAAATCGACATTGGTCAATCTCCTACTGCGCTTCTATGATCTGGAGGGCGGCCGTATCCTTATCGACGGGCAGGATATTTCGGCCGTCACGCAGGATTCCTTGCGCGCCGCCATCGGAATGGTCACTCAGGACACGTCGCTGCTGCACCGCTCCGTGCGCGAGAACATCCTTTACGGCCGGCCCGATGCGAGCGAGGAGGAGATGATCGAGGCTGCGCGGCGCGCAGAGGCCTTAAGCTTCATTCCCGAACTGGTCGACATTGCAGGCCGCACAGGCTTCGACGCGCATGTCGGCGAACGTGGAGTCAAGCTTTCTGGAGGCCAGCGCCAGCGCATCGCCATCGCGCGCGTGATGCTGAAGGACGCGCCCATCCTGATCCTCGACGAGGCAACCTCGGCCCTCGACTCGGAGGTGGAAGCCGCGATTCAGGAGAACCTCTACAAGCTCATGGAGGGCAAGACCGTCATCGCCATCGCGCACCGGCTTTCAACAATAGCTGCGATGAACCGGCTCGTTGTCATGGATCGCGGCCGGATTGTCGAGGAAGGCTCGCATGAAGAGCTGATCGCCCGGGGCGGCCTCTATGCGCAGTTGTGGCAGCGCCAGTCGGGCGGTTTCCTGCTGCATGACGATCCGCACGAACCGGCCGCGAAGATGAAGGTTGAGATGGCGGAGGCGGCGGCGGAGTGAGACCTCGCCGCCGTTCTTCTTAAGGTAGCCTGATGTAGGCTGGTTGGAGACCTGGCTTGCTTCAGTGAAAGGCGGGAGATCGATGTCACTCTCGAGGCTTGAACAGAAATGGCGTCGCGACAATTGATGGCGGGCGCGGCATGCGCATACGATGCCTCCAGGGACTGGGCCAACTCCAACCGGCGCGAAGGATATTGGTGATCTTGAGTCTGCTTGACGAAGGCCCGGCTTCTTCTTCCTCCCCGGGCCGGGGAGGAGGTCAATGACGTTCCTCGATCCTGTCTACCGCTGGTTTGAAAACTGGGTCTGGCCGTTTCGTGAGCCCAAGGATCTGCGGCCGCCCAGGACTACGGCGGGCTTCATGTGGCACTATGTCGGCCAGGCCCGCGGCGCCTTCTTTCTCATGCTCATCATCGGCGGCATTGCGCCGCTGGTCGAGGCAGGGTTGTTCTATTTCGTCGGCCGCGTGGTCGACATACTGGACCAGTTGCCGGAAGCCCAGCGCAGTTGGTCGGGGTTATGGGATGCCGCCGGCGGCGAACTCCTGTTCATGGTGGCTGTCGTCCTGATTTTGCGCACGTTGGTGGTTGCCGTTTCGGCGCTGATCGACCAGCAGACGATTACTCCGGGTTTCTCCAACCTGGTGCGCTGGCAGGCCCATCGGCACGTCTCACGCCAGTCCTACACCTTCTTTCAGAACGATTTTGCCGGCCGCATCGCCACGAAGGTATGGCAGTCGGGGCAGGCCACCGGCGACCTGATGGAAAGCTTCATCGAGGTGATCTGGTTCATGATCGTCTACACGGTCACCACGCTGACACTTATTGCAGGGCTGGACTGGCGCATGGCGCTTCTGGTCCTGATCTGGATTGTGGGTTTCGCCTTGCTGGCGCGGTATCATTTGCCTGAGATACGCAAGCATGCCGAGGCAACCGCCGAAGCCGGCTCGATGATCAACGGGCGAATCATCGACTCCTATTCCAACATCCAGACGCTCAAGCTTTTCTCTGTCGACGGTGACGACCGGTACATCCGCAGCGGCTTCGACATCTATCTTGGGGCTCTGCGCCCGTTCACCCGGCGGCTCACCAGCGTTCGCGTCGCATTGACCGCGCTTTCCGGGGTCATGATCACCGCGATTGCGGTGTTCGCCGTCCATCTCTGGGTAGCGGGTTCCATCACCGTGGGCGCTGTCGCCTTCACCTTGAGCCTGATGCTTCGGCTCAACATGCTGCTTGGCCGGCTGATGATGCAGCTGAACGGTATTTTGAGGAACCTCGGGGTGCTGGAGAATTCCAAGGCGCTGATCTCTCAACCGCTCGGCCTCATCGATGCGCCGGATGCCAGGGAACTGGTCGTTACGGGCGGGCGAATCGACGTGAAGGACGTCGTCTTCCACTATGGCAAGGGCGGGGGAGTTCTGGACGGCATCAACCTCACTATCCACCCCGGCGAAAAGGTCGGCCTGGTCGGGTTGTCGGGAGCGGGCAAGACCACGCTCGTGAACCTGATCCTCAGGCTCTACGACCTTGAGGGTGGCAGGATAGAAATCGACGGCCAGGATATCTCCCGTGTCACACAGAATTCTCTGCGTGCCAGCATTGGCGTCGTCAGCCAGGATACGGCGCTGTTCCACCGTTCGCTGCGGGACAATATCAGGCTCGGCCGGCCGGACGCGACGGACGCGCAGGTGGAGGCTGCAGCGCGGCGCGCCGAAGCCCATGATTTCATTCTGGCGCTGCGCGATATCCAGGGCAGACACGGTTACGACGCCTATGTGGGCGAGCGTGGCGTCAAGCTGTCAGGCGGTCAGAGGCAAAGGATTGCCATCGCACGCGTCTTCCTAAAGGATGCACCGATCCTCGTGCTGGACGAGGCCACTTCGGCGCTTGATTCCGACATCGAGGCGGCGATCCAGGACAACCTCAGGCGGTTGATGGAAGGCAAGACGGTCGTCGCAATCGCGCACCGGCTTTCCACCATCGCCGCGCTCGACCGGCTGGTGGTGCTGGATCGTGGCCGCATCGTCGAGGAGGGGACGCATGAGGAATTGGTCGCACGTGACGGTCTTTATGCCCGGCTGTGGAAACGACAATCCGGCGGCTTCCTGTTCAATGAGGAAAGCCCGCTGGAGGAAACCCGGCCTGCCTGACAGGCATTTCCCCGGAGGCGTGGCCCTGTTGTCGCCCTTCGCGCCAAGACATAGGTAAGGACAATGTCCATCCGCATTCCGGCCGCATCGACAAACGCTTCCGCCTCCGATGTCCTGTTCGACGCGCTCGGTCAGGAGATCCTGGCGGAGAAGGCGGCCGCGCTCGGTCGAGCCGGCGAGCGGGCGGCCCTTTGCCTGGCGAAGCTGCGGGCCCACGATGCAGACCACACCGGCGAATCGGACAAGCAAGACCCTTTGCGCAGAAGGCTGCTGCAGGAGGCGGCGGAAGCGGTTCACGCGTGGTTTATCCAGCGGGAATTGTGCGGCCTGCGCCGCCACGAGCCGGTGATACGCGATCTGGGCATCCCCGCTGAGGTGCTGGTGAGGCTTGGAGCAAAATAAAGCCTTGCGACAATCTGCCATCATGGCGTCACGCGACTGGACAAAAACAGCCGCCCCGCATAAACCGAACCCCGAATGCCGGAGGAGTTCGCTAGCCTGTTTGCCATGCGCTGTCGGGCCGGTGGCGAGCGGGACGAGAGTCCATCCTTTGGCGGAAGAGGCGAAAGGACCAGGCAACCGTGAGCGCGACCGAAGACACCCACGATCCAAATCGCCGTGATTTTCTCTACATTGCAACCGGCATGGCCGGCGTGGTGGGTGCCGCCAGTGTGGCCTGGCCGTTCATCGACCAGATGCGCCCGGACGCATCGACGCTGGCTCTCTCCACAATCGAGGTCGACATTTCATCGCTTGAGCCGGGCATGTCGCTGACGGCCAAGTGGCGGGGCAAGCCGGTTTTCATCCGCAATCGCACCCAGGCCGAGATCGACGCGGCGAAGGCCGTGAAGCTTGAGGAGTTGAAGGACCCACTGGCGCGCAACGCCAATCTGGCCTCCGATGCCCCGGCCACGGACGAGGAGCGTTCTGCCGGCAAGGAGCGGGAAAACTGGCTGGTCATGATCGGCGTGTGCACGCATCTGGGCTGCATCCCGCTCGGCCAGCAGGGAGATTTTGGCGGGTGGTTCTGCCCGTGCCATGGTTCGCACTACGATACGGCTGGCCGCATTCGCAAAGGCCCGGCACCGGAAAACATGGCCGTGCCGGTTTTTGAGTTCATTTCCGATACCAAGATTCGCATCGGCTGAGGCAGGGGAACATTTCGATGAGCGAGGGACACTCCACCTATACGCCGAAGACCGGGCTGGGCCGCTGGGTCGACGCACGCATGCCGTTGCCCAGGCTGGTCTATGACAGCTTCATTGCCTATCCGGTTCCGCGCAACCTGAACTATGCCTGGACCTTCGGCGGCATCCTGTCGATCATGCTGGTGGCGCAGATTCTCACCGGCATCGTGCTGGCCATGCATTATATTTCCGACACGACCCTGGCATTCGGCTCGGTCGAGAAGATCATGCGCGACGTCAACTCCGGTTGGCTGCTGCGCTACTTGCACGCCAATGGCGCATCTTTCTTCTTCATAGCCGTCTATATCCACATCTTCCGCGGGCTCTATTACGGCTCCTACAAGGCGCCGCGTGAGCTTCTGTGGATTCTCGGCTGCATCATCTACCTGCTGATGATGGCGACCGGCTTCATGGGATACGTGCTGCCGTGGGGCCAGATGAGCTTCTGGGGCGCCACCGTCATCACCGGCTTCTTCACGGCTATTCCGCTGGTGGGCGACTGGATCCAGCAGCTCCTGCTGGGTGGCTTCGCCGTCGACAATCCGACGCTGAACCGCTTCTTCGCGTTGCACTACCTGTTGCCCTTCATGATCGCGGGCGTCGTGGTGCTGCACATCTGGGCGCTGCATGTCACCGGGCAGAACAATCCGACCGGCATCGACGTGAAGTCCAAGACCGACACCGTTGCCTTCACGCCCTATGCGACCGTCAAGGACGCGCTGGGCATGGTGGTGTTCCTGCTGGTTTATGCCTATTTCGTGTTCTACATCCCGAACTATCTCGGCCATCCGGACAACTACGTCCTTGCCGATCCGCTGAAGACGCCCGCGCACATCGTGCCCGAATGGTACTTCCTGCCGTTCTACGCGATCCTGCGCGCGATCACCTTCAACATCGGGCCCATCGATTCCAAGCTGGGCGGCGTGCTGGCCATGTTCGGCGCCATTGCAGTGCTGTTCTTCGTGCCGTGGCTCGACACCTCCAAGGTGCGCTCGGCGGTCTACCGGCCCTGGTTCAGGCTGTTCTTCTGGCTGTTCGTGGCGGACTGCATCCTGCTTGGCTGGCTCGGCTCGCGTCCGGCGGAAGGCGCCTACGTGCTGATGGCGCAGATGGGAACGCTGTTCTACTTCGCCTTCTTCCTGGTCATCATGCCGGTGCTGGGGCTGGTCGAAACGCCGCGCAGGCTGCCCAACTCGATCACTGAGGCAGTGCTGGAAAAGAATGGCGGCGCGGGCGGCCAGCCGGCCGGAGTAGCGGCTGCGCCGCAGAGCAAAGGCTGAGCGAAGGAATCGAGGGGTTTGGAAATGAAGAAGATTCTCGTTTCGCTCGCCGCTGCCGGGCTGGTCATAGCAGGCGCTTTTGGGGCCGTGGCGCAGGAAGAGGGGGGCGAAGCCGCTCCGACACACTTCCCGCTGAAGGCGCCTCGGGAGATGAGCTGGTCCTTCGCGGGACCGTTCGGAACCTATGACAGGGCCCAGCTGCAGCGCGGTCTAAAGGTCTACAAGGAAGTCTGTGCGGCCTGTCACTCGCTGGAAATGGTTGCGTTCCGCACGCTCGAGGATCTCGGCTATTCAGGCGCACAGACCGCTGCCTTTGCCGCCGAGTACACGATCCAGGACGGACCCAATGATGACGGAGACATGTTCGACCGCCCCGGAAAGCCGTCGGACTATTTCCCGTCGCCTTATCCAAACGTGCAGGCAGCAGCAGCTTCCAATGGCGGCGCTCCGCCGCCGGATCTTTCGCTGATCGCCAAGGCACGTGGCATCGAACGGGGCTTCCCGCAGTTCATCTTCGACATCTTTACCCAGTATGCGGAGAGCGGGCCGGACTATATCCACGCGCTGCTTACGGGCTACAATGAGGAACCGCCTGCCGGACTGGAGATTCCGGAGGGGACCTACTACAACCCCTACTTCAACGCTGGCGTGTCGCTGAAAATGCCGCCGCCCTTGTCGGACGGCCAGGTGACATATGACGATGGCTCGCCGGAGACGGTGGAGCAGTACTCGCAGGACGTTTCCGCATTTCTGATGTGGGCGGCCGAGCCGCATCTTGAAGCGCGTAAGAAGACCGGTTTCCGGGTCGTGATCTTCCTGTTGCTGTTTGCCGGGTTGATGTATCTGACCAAGCGGAAGGTTTGGGCCGACGTGGCGCATTGAGCCACGACGCCCTCACAGGCTGGAAAAGGCGCCTAGAGCGCCTTTTCTTTTGCCAAGTACATTGGCAAAACTGAGCAGCAATCAGGAACTATCGATGGCATCCTCGCTCGAAAAAACGCTGCTCGAAGCGATCCGGACCATTCCGGACTATCCGAAACCGGGGATCCAGTTCAGGGACATCACGACGCTTCTCGGCAATGCACGTGCCTTCCGACGAGCGATCGACGAACTGGTGCATCCGCATGCCGGACAGAAGGTCGACAAGATTGCCGGGATAGAGGCGCGCGGTTTCATCCTTGGCGGAGCAATGGCGCACCAGCTTTCCGCAGGCTTCGTACCGATCCGCAAGAAAGGCAAGCTGCCGCACGAAACCGTCCGCGTGGCCTATAGCCTGGAGTACGGGCTGGACGAGATGGAGATGCACAAGGATGGTGTGGCACCCGGCGAAAAGGTGATTTTGGTCGACGACCTTATCGCCACCGGAGGCACAGCGGAGGCGGCCGTAAAGCTGTTGCGTCAGATCGGGGCGGATATTGTTGCCGCTTGCTTCGTCATCGACCTGCCTGATCTAGGGGGGCGCCAGAAGCTGGAACGGCTTGGCGTTCCAGTGACGACCCTGGTCAGCTTCCAGGGGCACTAAGGGCATCCGCCGCCGTCCGCTGGCACCAGCCAGTCTTGTATGCGGTCATTTCGGCCATTGGTATGGAGCCCGTCCGTGGCACCTCCCTCAGTTGGCGACCTGCCCGTTGACTGTCTGGCGGCAACACTCACAACCCACGGGGCACGCGCCACACAAGAAACTAGAATCACAA
>QGUU01000317.1 GCA_003242525.1 Pseudomonadota bacterium
CTCGTTTTTTTTAAAGGACACCCCACGCTTGAAGGCGGCACCCCTTGGGCCGGGTTCCCACACGTGCTCCCGCGCGGCCTGAAGGCTTATGCGGCACTGGTCGGCAACAAGCGGGCCTCGGTCATTACCTCGGAAGACGTGATGATCTCGGCGGCGGGCATGCTTTCAGTATTTATCCGCGAGCCGGAATTCGTCGGCCAGACGAAGGACCGCCTCGCCACGGTCGAGGCGATTCGAATTGTCGAGAACGCGGTGCGTGACCCGTTCGACCACTGGCTGGCAGCCAATCCCCAGGAGGCGTCCAAGCTGCTGGACTGGGTGATCGCACGCGCTGACGAGCGCATGCGGCGGCGCCAGGAGAGGGAAATCTCCCGCAAGAGCGCAGTGCGCAAGCTGCGTCTGCCGGGAAAGCTGGCGGACTGCACGCAGAATGCGGCAGCCGGCGCGGAACTTTTCATCGTGGAAGGCGACTCGGCCGGCGGCTCGGCCAAGCAGGCGCGCGACCGCGCGACCCAGGCTGTCCTGCCCCTGCGCGGCAAGATCCTCAACGTCGCCTCCGCCGGTACCGACAAGCTTGCGGCAAACCAGCAGATCTCGGACATCATCCAGGCGCTGGGTTGCGGCACCCGCTCCAAATACCGCGAAGAAGACTTGCGCTACGACCGGGTCATCATCATGACCGACGCGGACGTCGACGGGGCGCATATCGCCTCGCTGCTCATCACCTTCTTCTATCGCGAGATGCCACAGCTCATTCGCGGCGGCCATCTCTACATGGCCGTGCCGCCGCTCTATTCGATACGACAGGGCGGCAAGGTGGCCTATGCGCGCGACGACGCCCACAAGGAGGAGTTGCTGCGCACGGAGTTCACGGGGCGTGGAAAGGTCGAAATCGGACGCTTCAAGGGGTTGGGCGAGATGATGGCGCACCAACTCAAGGAAACCACGATGGACCCAAGGAAGCGCACATTGCTTCGGGTCGAAGTTCTCGACGAGGAGACGGCAACCAAGGACACGGTAGAGGCATTGATGGGCACCAAGCCCGAGGCCAGGTTCCGCTTCATCCAGGAGCGCGCCGAATTCGCCGAGGCCGACGAGCTGGACATCTGAGCCGCGCGGCAGGGGGTAAAAGCGCCCCTCATTGCCCGGTGGGCCCTCCCGCGGATCGGACCCGGCATTCTACCCGGAGCCGCAGCCGCCGCAGGGACAATGGCGGCGGGCCGGTTCCGTCTTTAATTCCGGACTCTTAGGAGCCTGTCTTCAACGCCTCCAGCAATGCGACGGCCGCCAGAAAATCACGCTTGCGATGGGCGCGATGGGCAATAGCCTCCGCATCCTGTCCCCAATGTTCGATCTGCCAGTCTTCATCAACATGGGCGGCCGTCCATCCCGTCTCCGGGTCGATCTCGCCAGCCTCGACGGCCAGCGCCAGCAGCGCCGAACCTGTCAACGTGGTCATGACGTGAAGGCTAGCAAGCGTGAACGGCTCCGTACGCTGGCGAAGATGCACGCCCAGAACCGCTATGCTCTCACGTGGCTGCTCCACATGAATAATGCCCTCGGCGAGGTTGAACCGCGCACCCAGGCTCGAGCGGGCCCAGTCGAGTACCGGATCCCATGCGGCGTTCTGGAGTTCTATGAGGCGCTGCGGCCCCTCCGCGCGGTAGCACAGCAGGTCCGAGGCGGCGAAGCGCAATATGTCTTCCAGCACAGCCTGCGGATCGCTTGCCACGCCGTCAATTGCGGTGTTGACCAGCCGCAAGGCCGGCATGCGTACCGGGTCGATCGTCTCGCCCTGCGCCTCGAATTCGTCCGCCACCAACCGCGCCGCCGGCATGGTGGGGAGCACCAGCGGCGCCTTTCCTGGCGTCCGAGCCGATTTGCCGTCCAGTTTCACTGCATAACCTGGTTCGGCTGGTTCTACCGTAACAGCCTTGTAAAAGCGCTTCGGTAGTGGCGCCTTCATCTGGATTTGGGCGCGGCGCATCGGGTCGGGGTCGGAAAGGACCCTGCCGGATTCGAGGTCTTTGAGAATATCACGCATCAGGCAACAAATGGCGCTTGGAGGGTCGATTGACAATGATGAGCCCTATCGCGATCAGGGCCAGCGCCGCGAAGACTCGCGGCGAAAGCGGTTCGCCAAGAAGCAGGCCGCCGCAGAGAACGCCGAATACGGGGGTGAGAAAGGCAAAGCTGGAAAGGCCGGATGCCGGATAGCGGCCGAGCAGCCAGAACCACAAAACGTAAGTGAAGGCGACGACGTAAATGGCCTGGAACAAAAGCGCGAGGGTAGGCATCAACGCCAGCTCACGCACGGCAGGACCCGCGAAGGGCATCACAAGCACCCCGACCACGGCCGAACCGGCAAGCTGATAGAGCAGCAGCTTTTCCGGCGGCACTTCGGTCAAGTTCGAGCGCTTGATGACGATGTTGGTTCCTGCCCACAGAATGCCAGCCGCCAGGCTCAGCAGGTCGCCGAGCAGCATTCCCTCCTTCTCCATGCCGAGCTTGTCGGAAAAAACGAGTATGAGGCCAGCAAAGGCGAGGACGAGCCCCAGGCACTTGCGCGTGCTGATCGGCTCGCCCAGCAGGAAATGGCCACCCAGGAGCATCCAGAATGGCATGGAATTCACCATCAGCGTATTGCGGGCGACAGTGGTGAGTTCCAGCCCGATATAGAGGCAGAGGAACTCAAGTCCGAACAGCGCGCCCACAAGGGCGCCAGCCGCCAGTGTTCCGTCGCGCGAGAACAGCCGGATTCCGCGCCACCAGCACCATAGGAGCACGAAAAAGCCGCCGATCACGGCACGTAAAACAGAAAGGAAGACCGGATCGTACCCGGCATAGGAAACCTTCGCCGCCACATAGTTCAGGCCCCAGGACAGGGTCAGCAGAACCATCAGGGAGGCCGCAGCGGCATCGATGCCCGCGCGGCTCGTGCCGTTCGCCACAGTGCTGCTCATGCGTCCTCTTCCGCACTCGCCTCATCGAAGCCGAGGAGGTTCCAACTCTGACGCATGTGGGGAGGCATCGGCGCTGTCACGTCCAGGATGCCACGCTCCGGATGCGGTATGCGTATGCGGCGGGCGTGCAGGTGCAGCCGATTCTGGATACCACCCGGGAATTCCCAATTGCTGTCGGCCACGAAATATTTCGGATCTCCGATAATTGGATGGCCGATGTGGGCGGCATGGACGCGCAGCTGATGCGTGCGGCCGGTATATGGCTCCATCTCCAGCCAGGAAAGCGCCCGCGCCGCCTGGTCCACGACACGGTAGTAGGAGATGGCGTGGTCCGCGCCCTTCTCGCCATGCCTGACCACCCGCATCCGGTCGCCATCGGGTGTCTGTTCCTTCGCAAGCCAGGTAGAAACCTTGTCCTCGCGCTTGCCGGGAACGCCCTTGACCAGTGCCCAGTAGGTCTTTTTCGTCTCACGCGCACGAAACGCTTCCGCAAGCCTCATCGCGGCAAGCCGCGTACGCGCCACCACCAGAACACCGGACGTGTCACGATCAAGGCGGTGGACGAGACGGGGTTTCTCTCCCTTCCTGTTGCGCCAGACTTCGAGCATGTCATCCACGTTGCGCGTGACCCCCGAACCTCCCTGCACCGCCAATCCGGCCGGCTTGTTCAGAACGAAGACCTTCTCGTCCTCGAAAAGGAGCATCTTGCCGAGCACGTCCGCGTCGTCCTGATTGCGGATCGAGCGGCCGGTAAGCTGGCTTTCGCCCTTTTTATCGACATCCAGCGGCGGGACGCGAATCACTTGTCCGGGCTCCACCCGTGTGTCGGCCTTGGCGCGGGCGCCATTCACCCGCACCTGTCCGGAGCGCAGCAATTTCTGCAAATGCCCGAAGCCAAGCCCAGGATAGTGGCTCTTGAACCAGCGATCGAGGCGCATGCCCGCCTCGCCGGGTTCCACGGTGATCTGTTCTACGCCTGCCATGACGGCTACATGCCGTTCCTTCGACGCGCGGGCAAGTGCATCAGGCGAGAT
>QGUU01000318.1 GCA_003242525.1 Pseudomonadota bacterium
CTCCCACACCAGCCTTCGGCGGCTGGGCTCGTAGCGCGGCCGCCACGGCTGCGAGACACCGACAATTCCCGAGGGGCCCTCAATCATCACGTCCCGCACGTCGGCCAGCGTTTCGCCCACCAGAGCCAGTCGCCCGTAGCGCAAGGCTGGCGTGGCAAAGGGTGGTAACCCCCGCACCAGGGCATTTACCCATTCAGCCCCCAGGCGCGTCTTGCCCGCACCGCGCCCGCCGGTGACCAACCAGATGTCAGGGTGTTCATCCAGCAGCGGATATTGCGCCAGCCGCGCGCTAAGAACCCAGGCGTTTCGGGTCAGTTGCGCTCCGGTCCAGCCCACGTTCGCCCGCAACCAGTTGCGCTGCGAACGCTCTGGCCAGTTCCACGATTCTTCGATCGATGCGTTCAAGTATGGCGGCCAAGTCTTCATCCTGCCTGATCTGGTTCTCTTTGGCGGCCTCGTCCGGCCGCATGATTTCGCCGATCTTGTCCAGGCCGCGAATCATCGCGACAAGGGTGTCGATTTCGGTACGGTCCACCTTGCCGCCTTCCGCAAGGGCGCCGCGGCCCAGCGTCTCCACCCGCACCAGCAGATCGCCTGCAATGGCACGTACCCGCTGTGCCACCTCCTTTCCGTCCGCCCCTGTCCAGTTCCAGCCATCATGCTCGGAAAGGGCCTTTATCGTCGCGGGCAGGCAGCCCGAAACATCCGCTAGTATCGCAAGCGTCGGCCGGGTCCCTTCTGCGAGCGCGCGCAACGCCCTGCGCTTCGCGGGCGAAACAGCGAAAGCCATGGTGATCCTTGAAATGGTGAAGCGGTTCCGGCAGGTGAGCCAGGCAAGCCACATGACCCGGCCGCCTGTGCAATCCGCACTTTCCCGATGATGGCGAAAACCTATCACACCACCGTTACGGTGTGGATGAATTTTTTCCTAGAGACATGCCGGTAAGGGAGTTTCCGCAAGCCGGCATGACCCGGCGTCTCGCCAGTGGCATCTAGTGCCGCGGCGCGGGCGGCTCCGGCGCGCTTTCTGCGAGCCTTTCTTGTTCGCTCGCCCCCGCGCAGGGTCGCTCGTAGCGGACGCCGGGAAAGATGATGACGGACGCTTCGACATCGAGGGGAGGCCGGACGCTTGCCGCCAAACGCGGCGTGAATGTCAGTATCGTGGCCATGTTCGCGCATTCCTCTCGGTTGAACCCGGAGCACAACGCAACGCCTCCTTCTGCGATTTGGCCATTCAAGGGTTAACGGAGCGCTAACGGATCGCAGCTAATTTTACGCATGTTCCTGCCTCCAGAGGAATTGTTCGGACCGGGAAACGTTGAGTAGGGCGTAGTTGGTGTCATCGTCGGATTTTCTTGAGATCGCAAGCGGGACCGCAGGCAGGAGCGAGCGCCTCTTCAGAGCCGCCATTTCCGCCTTCTGTGCACTGACGCGCCCCTCGCGCCGTGAAATCGCCCAACTGGAAGACCTGACACTTCCGCTTTTCGACAGCGTCTCTGCCGATGGGCTGCGCTATGCAGCGGCCGCCCTGTCGGAATGCGTCCACGCCCCGCAGGCACTGGTCCGGCGGCTGTGTGATTGCTCCGTAGACATTGCCGCCCCGCTCCTTGCCCGCTCCAAGGTACTGACCGACATCGACCTTATAGCCCTGATCGGACGGCACGGACTGCCGCACGCCCGCGCCATCTCCAGGCGCGACGGGCTCCATCCCACCATCGCCAACCTGATAAGGGCACTGGAACGGCCCATGAAGCGCAACGGTGATACTGAGCGAGACGCGCCCGTTCCATTGCACCCGGCAAAGCCGGAAGAGTTCCAGCGCACCCCAGGAGCGGCCGCCGAGAGCGTCAGGAACAGGCTGCGCGGCATCATGATGGCCGAAACGCTACGTCGCGACCATCCGCGGCAGGACGTAACCCTCAATCCAAGTGGCAGGTCCAGCGTCTATGCCAAGTTGCGCGAGACGGCGCTCACTGGCAATCCCGCCTTCTTCCAGACCGCGCTGGCGGATGCTCTCAACCTTGATTTTCCGACAGCCCGCTCGCTCGTGGAGAGTTCGGACCCTTCGTTGCTGCTGACGGCGCTGCGCGCCCTCGATCTCGGCGAGGACAGGGCATTTCTCATCGCCGTGGCAGTATTTCCGAAACATTTTCCACATCCGCAGGCGATTCGGCACTTTCTGGACAGCTACCGCACGCTTCATCACGAAGCGGCGTTGGAGCGCGTGAAGCTGTGGCGTGCCGACCGGGCATCGCAGGTGATCGTCGAGCAGCGGCGTGTCGGCGCGAATACCGACCGCAGGCCCGACCAGGGAACTGTGCTCAAGGCGTCCTGAGCGCGATCAGTTCCTCCACGGGCATGCCCCCTGCCTCGATCTCCACCACCCAGATATCAGGGTCAAAGCGGCTCTCCTTCTCGAGGCGCCTCTCCAATGCCTCCGCATTGCCTCCCGGCTCCAGTTGGCTGAAGAGACGTTCGTCTGGCCTCGCCGTATCGTACATGGTCTGTGCGGCGGGACCGTAAAGCGTCACCTCGCCGGAACGGTCGCGTGCGAGCACGAAAACCGCGCCAGCTTCCGCCGCGCCGCGCCGCACCACTGCGGCAAAGCCGCCGGCGGCAAACACACGGCGCACCAGGGCCGACACCCAAATTTCCGTGGTCAAGCGCATTGCCGCCTCCGACCTTCAGACTGCGGGGAAAGACAGCGTAGGAAAATGGCCTGGAAGGTCAGACTGCTCAGTTCGTCAGGCCAATTTCGCGCATCTTGGCATAGACGGCTTCATCCGGCTCGCCCGTTTCCGGCAAACCGAACAGAGCCTGGAACTCGCGGATAGCCGCCCTTGTACGGGTGCCTATAATGCCATCCAGCGTAATGTCCTCATTGCCGAAGGCCTTCAACCCGGCCTGAATCTTGAGGATCCGCGCATCGATGCTCGTGGCCGAGGAAACCTGCTCCGCCGCTACTTCCCCACCATTGCGGGGAGCCGGCAAGGGCACCACCGCTGCCGTTGTCGGCGCGGCGCCGATCTGCTCAAGAAGCGCCTCGTCGATTCCGCCGCCCGGCAGGCCGACCTTCTGGCGATAGGCGTCAACCGCCCGCTGGGTCGCCGGTCCCGGAATACCGTCTACGGCACCAGAGTAGAAGCCGAGCTCGCCAAGTATCCCCTGCACCTTCAGCACTACCGGATCAGGCTTGGCCGGGGGCGGGGTCGGAAGAGATACCGGCCGCGCGGCGGGGCGCTCGATGGTTATGGTCGTCTCCGGCTCATCGGGAACTGTGTCGGAAAAATGCACCATCGTCCGCGTAGCGAAGAAGGCATTCCGGTGCGGGAAAGGCTGATACCACAGTGCGTTTGCCGAAACGTAGAACAGCGTGACAAGGAACGCCGTGGAGCCCCCGACCAGCACCGGATTTGAAGAAATCAGGCCACCCACCGCCAAAGCCGCGCCTTGCCAGGTGCTGGAACGCCGCGTCGGCGCCTTACGCTGTCTGGCGGAGCGCGCCATTGTGAATCTCCTTTGCATCCCTGGCTTTCGGCATCGGCACGATGACCGATTCGTCCTGCTTTCCCTTCGGTCCTTCTACCGGCAGGCTGATTGTTACCTTGGTACCCTCCCCGGGCGCGCTCTCTATTGCCATCGCACCTTCGTGCAAGGCGACCAGCCCCTTGACCAGCGACAATCCGAGGCCAGTTCCCTCGTAGCGCCTCGTGTAGTCGTTGTGCACCTGGGTGAATGGTTTGCCGAGGTTGTGCAAATCGGCTTCGGCAATTCCAATTCCGTCATCGCTGACCCAGAAATGCAGGCGTGAGCCGACGCGCCTCGCCCCGATGGAGACCGATCCCCCTTCCGGCGTAAACTTGATGGCGTTGGCGGCAAGATTGATCAGGATCTGCTGGATGGCGCGGCGGTCGGCGGTGAATTCGCCAACGTCGGCGGCAACCTGCGTCGTCAGCGCAATGTCCTTTTTCCTGGCCGGGAGACTCCTCAT
>QGUU01000319.1 GCA_003242525.1 Pseudomonadota bacterium
AAGCGTGGTTGGAGAAGAACGGCTACCGCTCCGACATCCACCATAAGAAGCCCAAGGGACGTCCGATGAGTGAGGCGATGTCGCGCGCCAATGGCCGGCGCTCAAAGATCCGGGCCTTCGTCGAACACGTCTTCGCGCAACAGAAAGCCCGCATGGGCCTGTTCGTGCGCACGATCGGTATCGCCCGCGCCCGCACCAAGATCGGCATGGCCAATCTTGCCTACAATCTCACCCGCTATGTCTGGCACCAGGGGCGAATTGCGCCCGCATGACGGCGAGAGCGGTAGAAAGCGCCGCCGCGACGCCGAAAACCGCCACCCCGCACCAGCCCGACGCCTGATACCGAAGCCGCCGCCGCACGTCAGGTCCTTCGCGACGCCAGTGCTGCATCCCGGTCGCCGAAATCCCGGTAGTTCGAGGTGTCCAACCGGCTTGTCGCCTCTGCCGTCACAAGGCGCGCCGCACCTCCTAGCTCGACGGCGTGCGCACGGCCTCGGTCGCCATCAGTGCCTGCTTCAGCCGCTCATCGCGGCCATATATGTCGTTGAAATACTCCACCTTGCCGGACGCGTTCGGCCAGGCCGTGAAATATGCCACGTAGACGGGGATGTTGCGGGTCACCCGCTCCACGGAAGGACCGCGCTTCAGCTTTTGCGCCACGTCGTCCACTGACAGACCCAGCAACGCCGCTGCCATGCCGCGCGGGTCCTGCAGCCGGATACAGCCGTGACTGAAGGCACGCACATCGCGCTGGAACAGCGATTTCTGGGGCGTATCGTGCATGTAGATGGCAAACTTGTTGGGAAACAGGATCTTCAGTTCGCCCAGGGCATTCGCTTCACCCGGTAGCTGGCGCACATTGTAGGGGATGCGGGCACCGTAGGCTTCCCAGTCGATCGAGGCGGACGGTATGCGCTTGCCACGCGCGTCAGTGACCTCATAGCCTGCCCGATCGAGATAGCCGGGATCGGTGCGCAGCTTCGGCAGCATCTCGTTGACAAGGATCGATTTCGGTACGCCCCAATGGGGATGGAAATTGACCGTTTCGATCTGGTCGTAGAAGAAGGCTGTCTGGTTGGCGACGGTGCCAATGACGACCTTCATGTTGAGCTTTTCCTCGCCGTCTTCGATGTAGCTGGCCGTAAAGGCAGGCTGATTGATGAAGACGCGCGTATCGCCCAGGTTGGAAGGCAACCAGCGAAGCTGTTCCAGCGCATATTCCACCCTCGCTATGCGCTCGGCCTTGGGGACGCCTGCGAGCGCAGCGACGGTGCGCGGGCCGATGACTCCATCGTCGGTCAGGCCGGCCTTCTTCTGCGCGGCCTTTATGACTGGCTCCAGTTCGGGCACATAGGTCTCGCTTGCAATCAGGCGGGCCAGGGTTTCGCCGTGGGCACCCCCCATCTCGTCGTCCAGATCGCGCGCAATCAGCGTCAGGATCTTGGGAAGCTCGGCGCTGGACTGACCGGGCTTCAGCAGGAGCTTTGGATCGACAACTATCTGGCTCTCCGCACTTGCCTTGAGTGCCTCCAGCTCGACGCGCAGCGCCTGATATTCCTTGCTCTGCGGATGGCGCGTTTCCAGGTAGACGCTCACGTCCGTCGCGCTGGCGAGCGCATGAAGCTCAGCCTCGAGTTCGAGCGCCTTGGCGGGAAAATCGTAGTAACCGGTGGAGATGCGATTTGGATCGACGCGCCCGTTTTGCGCATCGCGTATATAGCGCAGCACTCGCGCCGACAGCGCCATCTCGAAGCGAATCATCTGTGTTTCGCGATCGAGCGGGGCCATCCCGGTTGGCACTTCAACCGCGTAGTCGGCTGGCGCAAGGCCATGGCTGCCTGCCTCGCCCAGCGTTCGCAAAGCCTGCTTTGCGCGAGCATTTGGGCCAGCCCCATCCACCCAGATGAAGTCGGGATTGGCCGCATACCAGGCTACGAGCGCCTTGCCGATGGCCGGTTCGGCCATCAGTTCATAACCCTCCAGGCCCGCCAGTCCCTTCCGAAAAAGCTTGCCGCCGGCAGCAGCCCCGCCGACAGCCGCCTTCTGCACGGTCGCACCCGTCGTCTGGGGCACGGTCAGGGCAGAAAAATCCACGGCCACCAATCGGTCCGCCTTGTACGTATTGTATGTCGGGCTGGAAATCTTGGGTAACGGCGCAGCCTTCTTCTTAGGCGGCGGTGGAAACTCCCCTCTTGCCGGCTGGTTCTTTGCAGGAGGACGACCGAGAAGCATCTCAAGGAAGCCCTGAGCACCGGCTTGCGGTGCCCCAAAGCCGAGTACGGCAATGGCAGTCAGAGGCAACAGAAAGTGCTTCGCAGTGAGAGGCTTCATCGATCACCCGCTCCGGTCAAAAGGCCGGTCCCGTTTCGCCAAAGGCACGATCTCGCCATCGGGATGGCGGATGCACGGTCCGAACATACCGATTCATACCGATTCCGTTAAGCTTTAGTGAAGCTCGCCAACTGCCGGTAACCGGGCTTTCACTTCCGCATCGCTGTGCCGCGCAAATGGCAAAGCAGGTTCGGGGCAAAATGCGCGCCGCCATTTCCGTCCCTGCGCAACAAAAAGGGGCCCTGACGGCCCCTTTCCGATAAAATCACTACACGATGGGCGGGATTAGGCCGCTTCGGCTTCCGCGCTCTCCGCCTCGAGGCGGGCACGGTCCGCGGCGCCCTTCGCCGAGGTGTCGCGATCGACGAATTCGATCACGGCCATGGGCGCGTTGTCGCCCTTGCGGAAGCCTGCCTTCATGATACGCAGATAGCCGCCATTGCGCGTGGCATAACGCGGTGCAATCGTATCGAACAGGCGCTTGGCGACCTTCTCGTTGCCGATCTGGGCGATTACCTGGCGGCGGGCGTGCAAATCGCCGCGCTTGCCCAGCGTAACCAACTTCTCGACGATGGGACGGAGGTCCTTCGCCTTCGGCAACGTGGTAACGATCTGTTCGTGCTCGATGAGCGAGACGGCGAGATTGGCAAACATCGCCTTGCGATGGCTGGAACTGCGGGAAAACCGGCGGCCGGCAAATCCGTGGCGCATGGTCTTTCTCCTTGGTCTACGGGCACAGGGCCCAAAGTTTCATCTCGTGAGTTGTGGATAGCGAAGGGTGAACTGGCCTGAAGCCTTTTTCGGTTCCGCCGCAGCCGGCAGCCTTTTCACCATTCTGCCATCCACCGTTCACCGGTTCAGTATTGGTCTTCGTAGCGCTTGGCGAGATCTTCGATGTTCTCCGGCGGCCAGTCGGGCACCTCCATGCCAAGATGCAGGCCCATGGCAGCGAGAACTTCCTTGATCTCGTTCAGCGACTTGCGACCGAAGTTCGGCGTGCGGAGCATTTCCGCCTCGGTCTTCTGGATCAGGTCGCCGATGTAGACGATGTTGTCGTTCTTCAGGCAGTTGGCGGACCGGACCGACAGTTCCAGCTCGTCCACCTTCTTGAGCAGTGCCGGGTTGAAGGCCAGCTCGGTGACCTGCTCCTCTGCCTGCGCCTTCTGCGGCTCCTCGAAGTTGACGAACAGGGCAAGCTGGTCCTGGAGGATACGGGCAGCGAACGCAACCGCGTCCTCGCCCGTAATCGAGCCGTCGGTTTCGATCGTCATGGTCAGCTTGTCATAGTCGAGAACCTGGCCCTCGCGGGTATTCTCGACCTTGTAGGAAACCTTCCTGACCGGCGAGTAGAGCGAATCGACCGGGATGAGGCCGATAGGCGCATCCTCGGCGCGGTTGCGCTCGGCCGGCACATAGCCCTTGCCGGTATCGACCGTGAACTCCATGCGGATTTCGGCCCCTTCGTCCAGCGTGCACAGCACGTGGTCGGGGTTGAGAATCTCGACATCGCCAACCGTCTGGATGTCGCCCGCAGTGACCGTACCCGGGCCCTGCTTGCGCACAACCATGCGCTTGGGGCCCTCGCCTTCCATCTTGATGGCGATTTCCTTGATGTTGAGGACAATGTCGGTCACGTCCAAAAATCTAACTCGC
>QGUU01000320.1 GCA_003242525.1 Pseudomonadota bacterium
TGGTTTTTTTAAAGGAGCGGGCCCGGGGGGGGGGCCGCCCCCTTGCCCCCCTTGCCGCCCCGGTTTTCCAACAGGGTCGGCATTGTCCTGCCAACCATGGCAACGGTAAAAGCCTGCTGCTGTTCCACCAGCAGGGCCTGCAGCCGCTGAAGCCGCTCGTCCTTTACGTTCTCGGGCACCTGGTCGCCCATCTCGGCGCCTGGCGTTCCCGGGCGTGGGGAATATTTGAACGAGAAGGCCGAAGCATACCCCACTTCCCGCACCAGGCGGAGCGTCTCTTCAAAATCCTCATCAGTCTCGCCGGGAAAGCCGACGATGAAATCGCCCGAGAGCGCAATATCGGGTCGGGCAGAACGGATGCGTTCCACGAGCCTGATGTAGTCCGATGCGCTGTGCCTGCGGTTCATCGCCTTGAGGATGCGGTCCGATCCCGCCTGTACCGGCAGATGGAGATAGGGCATGAGCGTTTCAAGGTCCCTATGCGCGTTGATCAGCTCATCGTCCATGTCGCGCGGGTGGCTGGTGGTGTAGCGCAGGCGCGCAATGCCTGGGATTTCCGCAAGCCGGAACAGGAGCCTGCCCAGGCCCCACTCGCTGCCGTCCGGGCCCTCGCCATGCCACGCATTCACATTTTGCCCCAGCAGGGTCACTTCCCGCACCCCGGCGGCGGCAAGGCGTTCGGCTTCCGCCACGATCTGGCTGACCGGGCGCGAAATTTCCGAGCCGCGCGTATAGGGCACCACGCAGAAGGTGCAGAACTTGTCGCAGCCTTCCTGCACGGTGAGAAAGGCCGTAACGCCGCGCTTGGCCACTTCCCGCCGCGACGGCGCCGGAAGATGCTCGAACTTGTCCTCTATGGCGTAATCGGTTTCCACCACGCGAGCGCCGCCCCGCACCCGGGCGAGGACGTCTGGCAGACGATGGTAGGTCTGCGGACCTACCACGAGGTCCACGACGGGGGCACGGCGGATGATCTCGCTGCCCTCAGCCTGCGCCACGCAGCCGGTAACGCCCACCAGGGTTTCGCGGCCCTCGGTTGCCCTCGCTTTTTTCAGCTGGCGAATGCGGCCAAGCTCGGAATAGACCTTTTCCGCTGCCTTCTCGCGGATATGGCAGGTGTTGAGCAGAACGAGGTCGGCTTCCTCGATGGTCTCGGTTGCCGCATAGCCGTCCGCCGCCAGCGCATCGGCCATGCGCTGGGAGTCGTAGACATTCATCTGGCAGCCATAGGTCTTGATGAAGACCTTCTTGGCCGTCTGCCCGTCCGTTTTCGCCGCGGAGTCCGGCGTCTCATGCTTCGTCATTGCGTCCATGTGGGGCTTCTATCGCGTTTTGCCGGTCGAGAACAACAGTTCCGGCAAGCCTTCACTCTACCCTGTCCGCCCATGCAGGGCGGCCTGCATCATCTTTCCTACCCGCGCCTCCACCGTCCTTGCTGCCTCCTTGCGGCTGGTTTCCGCCGAAAAGGTGACAGGCTCGCCGAACCGCACCTCGACATCCACCCCGCCGGAGCGGAGAAGCTCGGCAATGTGGGGAACAAGATCCTGGTCGCCGATCCATGACAGCGCCATGCGTCCCGCACGGCCCAGCGGCATGCCGTGTCGGCGCGTATAGGCGATCGCCACAGGCTGGATGGCGACCTCGTCGCTTCCGCCGGGTCCGATCGCCATGGAGGCGGCGCCAAACAACGTACTTTTGAAAGGCAGGATGGCGTTGCCATCCCCTGTCGTGCCCTCGGCGAACAGAACCATGACATCACCGGCCTTCAGGCGTCGCGCAATTTCGTTCACCTGGTTTCCGGAGCGATGGCGGCGTTCCCGCTCAACGAAGACGGTACGCTGGAGCGTTGCGAGCCAGCCCATGACCGGCCAGTGCGCCATGTCCGACTTGGCAATGAAACTGACATTGGCAAGCGAGCCCAGCACGCCTATGTCGGTCCACGAAACATGATTGGCAGCGATCAGCAGGGGGCGGCGATCCGAAAGCGCGCCCACAGCATGCACGCGCAAACCAAGTGCCTTGAGCACGCAGCGGTGCCAGAGGCGCGGCATGACATGCGGATTGCCGAGTCCGATCCTGAGCAGCACGGCCTGCGTCAGCGCCAGCACCAATGTACTTGCGGCCGCGAATGCCAGCGCCAGTCCCATCCTGATTGTGCCGATCATCGCGCCCCTGTCGCTTTTGGGGGCCGGGGCCCCTTGTCGCCGCTAGCGGAGATCGCGACGCATGACAAGCGCGCCGGTAGGGCCGTGCTCGACGGATCGGTAATAATTCGGCCGGTGGCCGACCTGATGGAAGCCCAGCCTGCGGTAAAGCGCGATGGCAGGAGCGTTCGTCTCGTCCACCTCCAGGAAAAGCGCCTCCGCGCGCTGGCTGTGAAGTTCGCGCAGAACCGCGTCCATGAGAAGCCAGCCTATTCCTTGCCGGCGATGGCTGCGTGCCGTCACCACCGTCAGTATTTCGCCTTCTCCGGCGGCAAGGCGTGCCAGGACGAAGCCGAGTATGCGGCCCTGCGGCTTGCCCACTTCCCTGGCCGCGAAGCCGAAAACGGTGTCCTGTCCCAGCAGGGCAGCGAATTCCGCTTCGGTCCAGGGTCGGACGAAATCCTCTTCATGCAGCGAGGCCAGGGCGCCAGCGCTTTCCATGGTCAATGGCTCCAGCACGAACTCCCTGCGAGAGGACGATAGGAAGGGAATGCGCATCAGGCCGATCCAGATTCACTTCTCGAAACGTTGAAGCCGCGCACTGCGCTTACCTTGCCATCGGCAGGATGAAGCCGGCCTGGGGCTTGGCGTCGGCGCCGCGCAGGTAAAGCGGCTTGGGCTTCCCGTCGGGCGCCTTTCGTGCACCGAGGCGGGCATAGACGGCAATGTCCGCAGTGGCGGCGTTTGCGCAGACATCCAGGCTCTGTCCGGCTGCCTCGGCCACGCGCATGGCGGCGCTGCCGGTCAGGATGAGTCCCTTGGCCGCCATGGTTGTCATTGCGGCAGCTTCCTCAAGCGTGATCGCGGCGGGGCCACTGCTCAGCTTGCCCGCTTCGTCGTAAAGCGCGCCATGTATTTCGCCGCGCCCACCGTCGAGCACCACGAGAACCGGACGTTGCGGAAACGACTCCCACGCCTCTGTCGCAAGCGCCTCCAGCGTCGTGACGCCAATGGCTGGTATCTTCAGCGCCAGGGAAAGGCCGCGCGCTGTAGCGACGCCCACGCGCAGACCGGTAAAGGAACCGGGGCCGACCGAAACGACGATGGACCCCAGATCGGCATAGGTTTTGCCGGCCGCGCCCAGCGCCGCCACGATCACGGCTATCAGATGTTCGGCGTGACCGCGTCCAAGGTCCAGTACCTTGCGGCCGAGTTCCCGGTCTTCTTCGCTATCGTAGACACACGCAGAGCAGAGGTTCGCGGCGCAATCGATGGCAAGGATCATCGGGCCGATCTTTTCTGCGCGAGCGAGTGTGGACCAGTCCGCTTCAACCCGTGCGGATACGGGCCTGAAAGCCTTGGGTCGGTTTCAATCGCGGCGGCAGCGAAGCCGTGCCAGTTGCGTCCGGCTCTTCCTGCAAGCCGCCCTCCCGCCAGCCGGAAGGGAAAAGGCTCGCTCATCTCAACTCCTGTCTCTCGCCTTCAGTTCCAGCCGCCTTCCATGCAGGATCGGCTCAGTATAACCGTTCGGTTGCACGCGCCCCTTGAACACGAGATCGCAGGCGGCCTGGAAGGCGATCGACGATTCGAAATCGGGGGCCATGGGGCGATAGAGCGGATCGCCCTCATTCTGCCGGTCGACGACGGCCGCCATCCGCTTCATCGTCTCCATCACCTGGTCCTTGCTGCAGACGCCGTGATGCAGCCAGTTGGCAATGTGCTGGGAGGAGATGCGCAGCGTGGCGCGATCTTCCATCAGGCCGATATCGTGGATGTCGGGAACCTTGGAGCAGCCGACGCCCTGGTCTATCCAGCGCACGACATAGCCCAGTATGCCC